>CAZWQC010000404.1:0-2607 GCA_964635785.1 uncultured Ectothiorhodospiraceae bacterium | reverse complement strand
ATCCACCTCATAAGGATTACCTGTACCAAGCCCGTTCGTCTTCCCCCATCGCCGGGATCCCGACCTCCAAGTGACGCACGCCGATGCCGACCAACGCCCGGGCAATCGCAATTTTTTCATCGACCGAAAAGGCAACGCCCGCCGATTGTTCACCATCGCGCAATGTCGTGTCGTTAACGACGACTGTCGTATCGGCGATTGTCATACTCGCTCCTTAGAAGATTGATCTTTGCATCCGGCAAGCAAACCGCAGGCCAGCCAATTCTACCTACAAACTCAGTCGATTAGCTTTGTGCAGGCACCGCCGTGTCGCCAACCCGACAAGACCAATTCGCCAAAGGCCATGAATCGTTGCAAAAGTTTTCGTCGTCCTTTCGCCCACCCTACCCTCCCCGACCACGGGAAAGGACAGGGAGTCTTGCAATAACGGCTATTCCCACTCGCTTTACTGCTCGGCGAAAAAACAACGACCAATTGAGCGGATGCACGGTTATTCGGGTCGCTACCGCGCTTTGCGCCGTTATGACTAACATCATCACAAGCAAAGCAAGAGACGTCACCCTAGAGCCCCGCAAAGCGGGGCTCTAGGGATAGACTGCTGCGTTTTACTGATGACAGCATTAGTAGTTTTAAGCGGCCTCACTTGCCGCTGCCTCGAACCTGCGATACAGCGCAGCGTAGTAAATCACCGGAATGACGACCAGAGTCAGCACGGTCGAGACGGCAATACCGAAGATCAACGAGACAGCCAAACCACTGAAGATCGGATCGTCCAGTATGAATGTCGCACCAATGACCGCTGCCAACGCCGTCAATACGATGGGTTTCGAACGGACCGCTCCAGAGCGAATGACCGCTTCCTCGAAAGGTTGTCCCGCCTGCACTTCCTGGCGGATGAAATCGACGAGCAGAATCGAGTTACGCACAATGATCCCGGCCAGAGCAATCATCCCGATCATGGACGTTGCGGTAAACTGCGTGCCGAGCAACGCGTGTCCCGGCATCACACCAATGATCGTCAACGGAATCGGTGCCATAATGATCAAAGGCACCAGATAAGAGCCGAACTGTGCAACGACCAAAAGGTAGATCAACACCAACCCAACTGAATAGGCGAGCCCCATATCCCGGAACGTCTCGTAGGTGATCTGCCATTCCCCTTCCCATTTTATACTGTAAAAATACGGGTCATTGGGCTGTGCAAACAGATGTTGCCCGATGGTTTCGTCTTTTACCAGTGGCGTCTTGCTGACCTTGCCGAAAATCGTAAACATCCCGTACAAGGGGCTATCGAGGTCACCGGCCATATCCGCCGTAACATAAACGACCGGCAACAGGTCTTTATGCTGATAAGTGACCTGCCGCGTCGTCTCTTCGATACGAACGAGCTCCGATAACGGTACCAGCCGGTCGCCTTGGCATCTCACTTTCAGTGAAAGCACGTTGTCGATATCCGCTTTGTCGGCGACCGGTAGCTCCAGTCGAATCGGGATGGCATACTTGGCGTTCTCACCGTGCAGATACCCGACGTCAGCACCGCCAATGACACCAGCGACCACATCGGCGATGGTGTCCTGACAGACACCCAACCGCGCGGCCTTGTGCCGGTCGACATGGACAATCAAGCGCTTCGCGGGGTAGACCACGCTGTCATCGATATCGACAATCCCTTCGGTTGACTCGAACAATTCACGCAACCGCTTGGCGACAGCGATTTGGCCGTCATAGTCAAGACCATAGATCTCAGCGACGATCGGCGCTTGCACGGGGGGCCCGGGCGGCACTTCCACGACTTTGACGTTGGCATCGTATTTGCGCGCAATCGCTTGTAATGGTGCTCGCACGGCCAAAGCGATTTCGTGGCTCTTGCGCTCGCGATGGTGTTTATCGACGAGGTTGACTTGAATCTCACCCATATAAGGTGCTTCCCGCAAATAATACTGCCGCACCAGCCCATTGAAATTGATCGGCGCATGTGTACCGGCATAGGCTTGATAATCTGACACTTCCGCAACCGTTGCCAAGTAGCTACCCAATGCGTCGAGCACTTGCGCAGTCCGCTCGACACTGGTTCCCTCTGGCATATCGACCACGACTTGGAATTCGGACTTGTTGTCAAACGGCAGCATTTTCAGCACCACCGCGGTATTCAAGGCGAGCGACAAGGACAGCCCAATGGCCACGACAATCACCGCTAGCATACCTAAGCGCCAGATCCGACCCTTTGCCCCGCGCAAGAACGGCCCAACACCAAACCGAAACAACCGCAACAACCATGGGACCACGTCCTGACCGTGCCCATGGGCATCCTGCTGTACGGCGACCCGACGGAAGAACTTGTAGGTCATCCAGGGTGTGACGATATAGGCAATTCCCAACGAAATCAGCATGCCCATACTGGCGTTGATCGGAATCGGGCTCATATACGGTCCCATCAACCCGGTCACAAATGCCATGGGCAACAGCGCGGCAATGACCGTAAATGTCGCGAGAATCGTGGGGCCACCGACTTCATCGGCAGCATAGGGAATCGCTTCGAGCAAACTCCGCTGCCCAATGCGCATGTGGCGGTGAATATTTTCGACCACCACAATCGCATCATCAACC
>CAZWQC010000403.1:0-2609 GCA_964635785.1 uncultured Ectothiorhodospiraceae bacterium | reverse complement strand
CGCCGCCAACAACGCACCGGCCAGTTTTGCGCCCGCCTCCACCTGGACCTCGTTGATCTCGAGCTCGGCCAGCAGGCTCATTACCGCCGCCAGATCGAGCCGTTCCGTGGTCCCTGGCACACATCGAACGCGTGTACCCTGAGCGTCCAACAGGGCTGCCTTTTTTGCATCATCGCGACTGGTCAGGACAACACGCTCGCCCGGCAACCGTAACGTCCGGGCATTCGCAGCAACACGAAAATCCGGATCGAGAATCACTCGCAGCGGTTGCCGTGGCTCACCAGCCACCTGCAATTCCGTCGCGGTCAAGCGGACATTCAACGAAGGATCGTCAGCCAGCACCGTGCCAATACCGGTCAGGACTGCCCCGGATCGGGCGCGCCAAAACTGCACGTCACGTCGCGCCGCATCACTGGAAAGCCAGCGACTCTCACCCGACGCCAAGGCGGTACGTCCGTCCAAACTCATCGCCAGTTTGACCCTTACCCATGGCCGCCCCATTCGCATCCGCAACAGAAAACCAGAATTCAAACCGGCGGCCACGTGCTCGAGCACTCCGCAACTCACCTCGACCCCAGCTGCTCGCAAACGCCCGATACCTTGACCGGCAACCTGTGGATTTGGATCGCTCATCGCCACCACGACTCGCGCGACTTGGGCGGCAATCAACGCATCCACACACGGCGGCGTTCGCCCGAAATGACAGCACGGCTCCAATGTCACGTAAACGGTGGCCCCCAAGGCGGCCGCATCGGCTTGTTGCAATGCCAGGATTTCTGCGTGCGCTTGGCCTGCGCGACGATGATAGCCTTCACCGACCACACGACCATCGCGCACGATGACACAACCAACATTGGGATTGGGGGCCGTGGTATAACGTCCCCTTTCGGCCAACTGGATGGCCCGCGCCATGTATTCGTGGTCAATCATCACCTGGTACCAACCGGCCAGACTTGGACCGCCGCCGCTGACGTGTCTCCAGCGTCAACTCTTTGTCCATTCGATCGATGAGTTCACGAAAGGCATCGACATCTTCGAAGCTCAGATACACCGACGCAAACCGGACATACGCGACATGATCGAGTTCGCGCAGGCTCTCCATCGCCCATTCGCCCAACACCCGCGAGCTGATCTCGCGTTCGCCACAGACCAGCAGACGTTTTTCGATGCCCTGAACGGCCGCCTCGACCGCATCGGTCGCCACCGGTCGGCGTTCCAACGCTCGCAACATGCCCGCCCGCAGTTTCCCCTCATCGAACGGTTCGCGCCGCCCGCTGCGTTTCACCACTCGTGGCAGATTCAACTCTGCCCCTTCGTAGGTGGTGAAACGCTCCACGCAAAGCAAGCACTCGCGGCGCCGGCGCACTTGTGTGCCCTCGGCGGCTAGACGCGATTCAACGACACGCGTTTCGGCGTGATTACAAAACGGACAGCGCACAACACAACTCGACAACGATTGCCACAACCATCCTCACGACCGGTCTTGCAAAGCCGGTTCAACTGCCCGACTCACCGTGCCCATACACTGGGAAACGCTGGCACAAGGCGATCACCTCGGCTCTCACACGGTCGATATTGGCTTGGTTATCGAGATCGTCGAGAATATCGCAAATCCAACTCGCCACCTGCCGCGCCTCGGGTTCCTTGAAGCCTCGCGTCGTCATTGCCGGCGTACCGATGCGAACGCCACTGGTCACGAATGGCGATTGCGGGTCATTCGGCACGGCATTCTTGTTGACCGTGATGTTCGCTTGGCCAAGCGCCGCATCGGCCGCCTTGCCGGTCAACCCCTGAGCGACCAAATCGATCAAGAACAGATGGTTATCGGTACCACCGGAAACGACTTTGTAGCCCCGAGTTTGCACCGTATCGGCCATCGCACGGGCATTTTCGACAACCTGCTCTTGATAGACTCGAAATGCCGGTTCCATCGCTTCCTTGAAGGCAACCGCTTTCGCGGCGATCACATGCATCAAGGGACCACCCTGGGTTCCGGGGAACACCAAGGCATTGAGTTTCTTTTCGAGCTCCGGATTCGCTTTGGCCAGGATGATACCGCTGCGCGGGCCACGTAGGCTCTTGTGGGTTGTCGTGGTCACGACATCGGCATAGGGCACCGGGCTCGGGTAGACACCAGCGACCACTAGGCCCGCGACATGCGCCATATCGGCCAGTAGGTAAGCTCCCACCAAGTCAGCAATTTCACGAAAACGCGCCCAGTCCACCACCCGCGAATACGCCGAAAAGCCGGCGATGATCAGTTTCGGACGATGTTCCCGCGCCAAGGTTTCAATCTGGTCGTAATCGAGCAAACCATCGTCCGCGCGAACACCATATTGTACGGCCTTAAAGAGCTTGCCGGAGAAATTGACCTTGGCCCCATGGGTCAAGTGCCCGCCGTCGGCCAAACTCATCCCCAGAATCGTGTCATAAGGCTGCAACATCGCAAGGTAAGCCGCCGCGTTGGCTTGCGAGCCCGAATGGGGTTGCACGTTGGCATAGTCGGCCCCAAACAACGCCTTGGCTCGCTCGATCGCCAGGCGTTCGGCAATATCGACGAATTCACAACCACCGTAGTAGCGTTTACCGGGATAACCTTCGGCATACTT
>CAZWQC010000402.1:0-2610 GCA_964635785.1 uncultured Ectothiorhodospiraceae bacterium | reverse complement strand
AGACGTTCGGCCAACACCTGGGCACTCGCCAAGGTGTCTGCCAAGCGTTTGGCGAGCTCTGCCCGCCGGGCCTCGAACTCCGCAATATTCTCTGCCGTGGCATACTTCGCTTTGCCCTGCGGGACGAGATAATTGCGCGCATACCCGGGTTTGACGCGGACACGATCGCCCAAGGTGCCAAGGTTTTCAACCTTGTCCAAAAGAATGAGTTCCATTGTCATTCGACCTCATGCTGAGTATTCAAAAATCTAATAGTGCGATGCGCTGGCCACAGCCCGCCAATTCCGGAGTGACCGGTTGGCCTTGGGGTAGGCTTTTGCGTGTGTCGGTGGGGACCACCGTTGTGTATCAATTTCCACCGGACTGTCCGATGCGCCGCCTGAGATTGGCGAAGCAGTCGATCAAGCCGATTGCCGCAAGAAGAGAGCCCACCTGAGGAAATGCAATCACAAGAAAGAAGTAGAACAACACCAGCCAACCGGAGCTGTAGCGCAATCGCTCGTTCAGTACGTGAATAATGAGAACGCCTTGGATAAACAAGCCCGTCAGCAAAACGAGGACGAGTTCAAAGCTGAGCGCCGATTGCAGGGTTGCGGTGATACCCAAAACCAACAGGGTCAGTACGCCAACGGCGCGGCCCAGCTGCAATTGCGCGACTTCTGTTTTGAACCCGCCGGGGTTATACAGTTGTGCTTGCCAGTACCGAGCGAGGAATAAAGTCAGTATTGTGCCAAGTACGACGCCAGCAATCAACAACCCCGTCATCACTTGGGCCAGTTGGTCGATGGCATGAACTATTTGTTGTGACTGAGCCATCCTCTCTTGCTGCAGTGGTAGCAGTAGTGTGTGCAATAGCGCTTGCCAGCGCGAGGTGAGATCGGCAACGCCAAGATGAACCGCGAAGAGCGTGACGGCACCGAGCGTCATGGCGGCCAAAACGGCGGCGCGCAGATCGATGGAATAGCGAAGCACCAGTGCTGTGAGCCAAATCGGTGCCCAGAAACTCGCGCCGAGGACAACCCCCAATCCCGTATGACCGAACACAGCGGATGCAAAGATCGTCAGGAACAATGAGCCGATGAGGATGACCTGTCCCCCGGCAGCGCCGCCAGCCCGCAGCGTAACCAGGCCGACGGCGGCACCGCTAAGTAACGAGGCCACCATGCCAAGGAGCGGAAACAGGATGCCAAGCAACGCAAATCCCGTCGCTGTGGATGCGGCTTGCCAGCGCCCGCGCATGACGAATTGGGCCAACCCGATCACGGCACAAACCTCAGAGAGTGTGTTGACTGCGCTACCGAAGGCAGCCTCGCGACCGCAGCAAGCACCGCCGCGCCGATCAAATGAGCGAACCGATGCCATTGGCTTAGCCTGATCACCGTCGAACCACCCGTTGCGACACGTACCAATCCCACGGGACGGTCAAGTGGGGTTATGCTGGTCGGTATAGGGAAGCAACGCAAGAAATCGCGCGCGTTTGATCGCGGCCGCCAACTGACGCTGATAGCGCGCCCGTGTGCCGGTGATGCGGCTGGGAACGATCTTCCCAGTTTCAGTAATGTAGGTCTTAAGGGTGTTGAGATCCTTGTAGTCGATCTCTTTGATACCTTCGGCCGTAAACCGGCAGAATTTACGGCGCCGGGGAAAGCGTGACATCGCTGTTTAACCTCGAGTTGTGATAAATGGATCGCGCATGGGCGTGCTCGTCGATAGGACCGTAGTCCCTGTGCGGGTGCGTCATCAGTGTCCTTAGGCCGCAAGCTCGACGTCATCGTCGTCGCCATCGTCCGTATCGTCGCGACGTTGTGGTTGGTCATCCCGATCGTCGCCGCGCCCGCGGTCGGGCCGACTGGCTCTGGCTTCTTCCTCACGTGCTTTGCTCAGTGGCGATGGTTCGGTCACCGGGCCGGACATGCGAATCGTTAGACTGCGAATGACGGCGTCGTTAAAACGAAACGCGCTTTCCAGCTCTTCCCGCGTGGGCCGATCGCACTCGATGTTCAACAATACATAATGGGCTTTGTGCACTTTCGAGATAGGGTAGGCCAACTGCCGCCGTCCCCAGTCTTCCAGACGATGCACCCGGCCACCATTTCCCTCCACTATGCCACGATAGCGGTCGATCATGGCCGGTACTTGTTCACTCTGATCCGGGTGAACCATAAAAACGATTTCGAAATGCCGCATGGTTAAATAGTCGCCCCTTTCGGATTTAGCAGCTTCCCCGTTCGATGTGGGTAAAGCAAGGGTCAGTGAGTTCTCGGTGTCGAGAAACGCGCAAGGATAATCCAGTGAGTTCGGTATCGCAAGGGGAATCTAACGATCGTCGCAGGTTCTCGGATCGATTTGACGGCCAGTGTTTGTGGGGGCATCGAGGCGTTGTCGAACGACTTCATACAGCGCGATCCCGGTGGCCACCGATACGTTGAGACTGGCCATCTGCCCATGCATCGGCAATGCCGCGAGGAAATCGCAATGAACCCGGGTGAGACGTCGCAGTCCTTGCCCCTCGGCACCCAGGATCAAGCCGATCGCGCCGGTGAGATCGAGAGCGAAGTATTCGGTCGTTGCTTCGCCGTCCAAACCAACCAGCCAAAGCCCCTGTGCCTT
>CAZWQC010000401.1:0-2675 GCA_964635785.1 uncultured Ectothiorhodospiraceae bacterium | reverse complement strand
CCGTTCGAGAACTCTTCCTCACCCCAAGCAACGCCCGACGCATGGCCGACAAGCTCTCCGAGATGCGCGGGGCAGCGATGAAAATGGGGCAACTATTGTCTATGGAAGCAGGGGAAATTCTACCGAAGGAATTCGTCGATATCCTCGACCGCTTGCGCGAAGATGCCCATTACATGCCCCATCGGCAACTCGTGCACGTTCTCGATCGTGCCTGGGGAACCGGTTGGGAGAAACGCTTCGAGCATTTTCCGCTAACACCGATGGCTGCCGCATCCATCGGCCAAGTCCACAAAGCCACGCTCAAAACCGGCGAGACTGTCGCCGTGAAAGTGCAGTATCCCGGCGTTCGCGAGAGTATCGATAGCGATGTCGACAATGTTTCGCGGCTGATCAAGCTGTTTGGCGTCTTCCCACCGGATATGGATATTTCACCGATGATGAGCGAAGCGAAACAACAACTTTACGGTGAGGCGGATTATCTTCAGGAAGCGCGATGGTTGCGCCGTTACACCGACTATTTGGGTGAACAAAATCAGTTCATCTTACCGACGGTGCATGAGGACTTGACGACCGAACAGGTGCTAACCATGAGTTTCGTCCCGGGAACACCGATCGAGGAACTCGAAAATGCGCCGGCGGCATTGCGCAACGAAGTCGCGACACGCTTGATCGATTTGGGCTTTCGCGAGATCTTCGACTGGAGCCTAGTCCAGACCGACCCCAACTTCGCGAATTACCGCTACGATCAAACCAGCGGTAGGATTGGTTTACTCGATTTTGGCGCCACACGGACGTTTCCACCAGAGGTACGTCAGCACTTGACGGATTTCTGTCTCGCTGCCCTCGCTCAGGATGGTGAACGCATGGTCGATGCGGCAACGGCAGCGGGTTACTTTGCGCCGGATGAAGCCGCCCGCTATCGCGCGCAATTCGCTGAACTGGCGTTGATGACGGCCGAGCCAATGCGCGGCGGACTTTATGACTTTTACAACGCCCGATTAAACAGCCGGATGCGCGATCGATTATTGCGCATGGAGTTCGATCGCCGGTTGTTGAAACTCCCTCAGCCCGACTTGATGTTCATTCAGCGCAAACTCGGTGGACTATATATGTTAGCAGCTCGATTACGTGCACAGGTCGACATGGTTGCCGTCATCAAACCCTACCTCCAGAACGACTCGGCAACGTAAGCGTTTAGGTATCCCGTCATCACTCGTCGGTGTGGACGGGATCGACGCGGCGGGCATCGGCCTTTGCCTATATTTTTACCGCTCGGGTACTCTCATTTTCTGCACCGAGCAACCTTAGCTAGAAAACCGCAAGCGCACCTCATCAATGTGCAGGGCCAACCACTGCAAGGCGATGATGGGCATGGCCGAGTCCACCACGCCGGTGGTCAGCATGGCCAGTGCTTCCTGTCGGCCGACGACGTGCACACGAATGTCCTCGCCTTCCTCGGCAAGACCGTGAACACCACCGATACCGCGAACGTCAGTACATCCGACGAACAAGCCAATGCGCTCGGACGAACTGCCCGGCGTGGAATAGTAGTCCAAGACATGCACCATCTCACCCAGCGCACAACCGGCCTCCTCCATGGCCTCGCGCCGTGCCACCGCTTCGGACTCTTCACCGGGTTCCGCCAAACCCGCAATGACTTCCATTAACCAGGGCCCCTTGGGTGAATGCAGTGCCCCCACTCGGAATTGTTCGATGAGCACCACCGCATCCTGCTCCGGGTCATAGGGGAGTACCGCGACGGCATGGCCACGGTCCACGCATTCGCGCACAACCGTTTCGCTGAATCCACCGGCAAACAGTTGATGGCGTAAACACAGTCGCTGCAGGTGAAAGAAGCCGCGGTAGACGGTCTTTCGGTCGAGAATCTCCCAGTTCATGATGCTATTCGTGTTCGTCGTCGCTATCGTGGTTATAATGATCGTTCTCGCTTTGCCCAATCCGCAGCACTCTGCCTTCGCTAGCCAACACCAGATCGGGCGAATTGTCAAATCGGTCGGTAGACTACCGGGACACCCAATGCATCCCTGTATCGACCCCGTTCAGGTTCGGTAAGCACCGAATCAAATGAGCCACTTTTTGCCAAAGCGCCAAACAGACCGCAGGGGCACACGGCGATCGCCGCACAATCAAAGGGAATCAAGCGAGCCCCCGTTGCAGCAGGATACCGCTTTTCTAACACCTTCGCATGGGTGTTGGCTAGCGTCTACGAATGTCACCAAGCCCACTGTTTCCAACGCCCGGCAAAATCGGCTATGTTCATCTCAGCCAATCCTGCTTGTTAACGGTACCCGAGGAGACGCCCGATGTCTGCGATCGTCGATAGTTTACGGAAACTCGTCGGCCGTGAGGTCCATTACGACGAGAAGCTCCACGAAATCATTGAAGTTCTACCGGATGGGCCGGATTTGGTTTTGCTGGAGCGGGAGGAGGACCATATCCAGCCCACCCAATTCGGCGATGCCCATCGCCGCGTACCGACAACCATCACGATTCCGGTGATCAGCGCCCCCGATCAATTGCATGCCGTGATCCTTGCCATTGCCGAGGCCGCCGAAATCGAAGAATTGCGTCGATTGATTCATTGCATCTAACACGCAGTCATGAGTCCACTCCTAAAAGTCCCCCCGTCGTGCCCCGGGGCTACCATTTGCGCA
>CAZWQC010000400.1:0-2685 GCA_964635785.1 uncultured Ectothiorhodospiraceae bacterium | reverse complement strand
CCCCCGATGACGTCGTTGCCGCCATTCCCCTCATCAGTCGAGCCAGCGACGAACCCATCGGCAACGCCTCGGCCATTCCAGCTTACTATTGCGCGAAAATGGCCAAAGACATTGGTATGGCGCTCTTGCTCGGTGGCGACGGCGGCGACGAGTTATTCGGTGGTAACGCCCGCTATTCAAAACAGCTCGTGTTCGAGCGCTACTGCCTGCTCCCTACCTGGCTGCGCCGTTATGGTGTCAAGCCATTGATCACGCAGTTGGACAAGCGCGGCATCATACCGCTTGCCGGCAAAGCAAAGCGCTATATCGAGCAAGCCGAGATCCCGTTACCGGCGCGGTTCGAAACCTACAACTTTCTCCATCGCACCCCATTGCAAGCGATCTTCACTTCGGACTTCCTGCAATCGGTGGCCCCCGATGCGCCTTTGCAGAACCTGGCCGAGGTCTATCATCGTACCGCGTCGAACCAGGTCATCGACCGCATGCTCCACCTCGACCTGAAGATCACCCTCGCCGACAACGACCTGCGCAAAGTCAACCTCCCCTGCGCATTGGCTGGCGTCGACGTCCGTTACCCGCTGCTCGATCACCGGATGTTGGAGTTTGCCGCCAAGTTACCCCCACATTACCTCGTGCGCGGCACCACGCTGCGATGGTTTTTTAAGGCCGCCTTGCGTGATTTCCTCCCGTCACAAATCATTCGCAAAGCCAAACACGGCTTCGGCTTACCATTTGGGCTTTGGCTTCACACCCACAACGGTCTACGCGACTTGGCTTACACCAACCTCGCCCGCTTTCGGCAACGCGGCTACGTTCGACCCGAGTATCTCGATTGGTTGACTGCGCAACATGAAGCAAACCATGCGAGTTATTATGGTGTCATGCTCTGGGTTATCATGATGCTTGAGCAATGGTTAGGCGACCGAGGACAGTAGTTGCCGGTGGTCGACCTGACCAATCAACAGCAACAGGCACTGGCAACCGTCGACCCTGATGGTTGCAAAAGCGATTACAGAAAAATTGGCTGCGTTTCTTTCCCCGCCCAGAGAAAGAAACGCAAAAACCCATAAACCGATTGATACTTGAACCATTTTCCCTACAACCGAGGAGCGCAAGCGATTATGAACGACGTCATCGCCGAATCATCGACCCCGCCCGCCGCAATCGAGCAAAAACGCGGCAAACATCCTGAGCTTCCCCCCGCCGTCAACGCCGACCGCTACCAGCTACAGCAACCTGTCGACCCTTTTACCTATTATTATCACCAACCGGACAGCTCGGCGATGACCGAGCATCGCCCGCTACTGCTACTACACAGCATCAACGCGGCGGGATCGGTGTACGAAGTCAAGCCCCTGTTCGAACACTACGCCAAACATCGACCGGTCTACGCGCCTGATTTCCCCGGTTTCGGTTTCTCCGATCGTTCCGATCGCGAATACTCGCCGCGGTTGATGACCAATGCCGTCCACGCCATGGTCGATAAGATACGACAGGAGCATGGCGATCAACCGATCGATGCCCTCGCCCTGTCCTTGGGATCGGAGTTTCTCGCCCGCGCCGCCACCGAAAATCCCGAACACTTCCGCAGCCTGGCCTTCATTTGCCCAACCGGGTTCGATCGCCGCGGTCCCTATCACGGGGAATCCGGCAGTGTGCGCAGCCTGCCCGCAATGTATGCTTTGTTCCGCTTCCCGTTGTGGACCAAGGCCTTCTTCGATCTTCTCACCACTCGTCCGAGTGTACGCTTTTTCTTGAACAACAGCTGGGGTTCCAAAGACATCGACGAGGGCATGCTCGAATACGACCTGCTGACGACTCGTCAACCCGGCGCCCGCCACGCACCCTATTATTTTGTCTCCGGTTATCTATTTAGCAAAGACATCAGCGATGTCTATCTCAGCCTGACACAGCCTATCTGGATGGCGCATGGCGTACGCGGTGACTTCATCGACTACCGCCACAAAAACTTAGTCGAGGACAAACCGAATTGGACGATTGAGGTGTTTCAGAGCGGCGCCTTGCCCCATTTCGAGATGCCGGCGGCTTTCACCGCAGCGTATGACCAATTCCTGCAAAACCAAGCTTAAAGCCAACACGATCGGCGTAACGCTAAAGCATGGCCGCCCCGCGCGGCGGTCATGGCAATCGAAGCGTGAACCTTGCTCAACCGACCATTGGAAATCCGCACCGGTAACGGTATAGTTCACGTTCCGTCATCACCACTTCGCAGCAGTTCTATGGAACCGAGCAACCAGTCGATCTTCCGCAAAGCCGCACTCGAGCGCCTTTCCTCGCCGGAGCAACTCGATAAACTCGTCACGCTAACCGACCCGCACGGCTGGCTGGCGTTGCTTAGCTTCGGCATGCTGATTATCGCGCTGGTGTTTTGGGGTATCTGGGGCACGATTCCAACCAATGTGCAAGCCGAGGGCATCTTGATCTCCAAAGACGGTCAAGTGATTGATGCGATGACACCGGCAGCCGGACGTCTCGAGCAAATGCATGTCTTGGAGAATGAATGGGTCACGCGAGGTGACGTCGTCGCACTGGTACGCCAAACCCAAACCGAGCAACAACTGGGTAGTGCCAAACAGCTTCTGGCCGAACGCGAAGCGGAGTTCGCCCAACGTCGTGCCGCCTATGCCCGGGAAATCACCTTAAAAAAGGCCAACTTCAAAGCCC
>CAZWQC010000399.1:0-2703 GCA_964635785.1 uncultured Ectothiorhodospiraceae bacterium | reverse complement strand
GGGCGCGGGTGCGTTACGCGGGACGCGGTTGGGAACGGCGCTTTCGTAACGTCATGCGTTTGGTTACACGCATCAATTTGGTCACGGCCGAGCGTTACCTTGGTCACGATATCTTGTTCCGGTTTACCAATCAGGTCATCGATGGTATGACGCGTCTGCGGGCAACGTTGCTTGGGACAAATCCACATCTGTTGCTGGTCTGGGATCCGTTCGCCGAGTACAGCGCTGGCGGCGTGGCCGACTTTATGGACCACTGGCCAGACATTGCTACATTGCATTTAATCCAGATCGATGATATCCGCAATAGTGCGACAACAGACGGTACGTGCTTGTCGAGTCAATCGCCTGTGGACGAGACGACAGAGATATTTCGCTGTGAGCCGGAACGGGTGATCAAGTCGATGCTGTTTGCCGATATCGTCGGCTTTTCCAAGCTGCGGGAGGAAGAGTTGCCAGGTCTGTGGCAATTGCTGGCGGAGATTCGGGGTCGGATCGAGGAAACCGAGGTCACGGCTGACCTGGTGGAAAGCTGGGGTGATGCACTGTACGTGGTTCTACCCGATGCTCGGCATATGTTGAGCTACGCGTTTGCCTTGCAGGAAGGTTTTCGCGATCTCGACGTCGCCAAATACGCGTTGTCTCATTCTCTACAAATTCGTATCGGCTTGCATGCCGGGCCTGTCTATCAAGGGCGACACCCGTTTACCGGGCGTGACATTATCTACGGAAGTCACGTGTCGCGCGCGGCGCGGATCGAGCCGGTCACGATCCCTGGGCAGATCTACGCCTCGCAACAGTTTGTGGCGTCGTTGACTGCGGAGGAGTCCGCGGTAGAACATGCCCGCTTGACGACGGGCGAGGACTATGCGCCTTGGTTCATCTGCGAATACCTCGGCGACCAACCGTTGGCAAAAAAATACGGCAATCAACCCGTGTATCACCTGCGGCGGCGATAACAATCCGGGGACGAACGGGGAACGGCGCGGCGGACGACAATCTGCGTTTGCGCGTGGCGTCTCTGTGTACTGGCTTGTTTATCCGGTCAAGGCCGTGCGAGCATCATCGAACGACTCATACACTTGCAACATCGCCAAAAAGCCGCTCATCTCGAAGACTTTGCGAATTACCTCACCGAGACCGCAAATCGCGAAACGGCCACCGCCTTGTTTCGTTTTTTTTGCGGCGATCAGAATGACGCGCAGGCCCGCACTCGAGATGTAGTGGAGTCGGCTGAAATCCAACACCACGATTTGCCCACCGTCACCAATGGCGGCCAACAATGCCTGTTCGAGCTGTTGAGCGTTAGTGCCGTCCAGCCGTCCGCAGACCTCGACCCTGCTGACACCGTTGTTCTCGTCGGCAGAGATTGTATTGATTTCGATCATTCATTACCTCGTCAAGGGTTGAGAGAACGGCAAAACTCTCAAGCGTATTCAGGGTTCTCCACGGGATCAAGATTTTTAACAATACGCAAGTGATTTTTTCGGCCCTGCTTCCAGTAATGGACTTCATCCATCATTTGTCGCATCAGATGAATACCGAGACCACCGATCTTCTTGTCGCTGATATCCTCGGAAAGATCAGGTAACGGTGCGTCAGTCATCGGATTGAAGGGCTCAGCCTGATCGATCACCTCTGCCTCGGCAGTGGTGCCGACGACACGCAAGTGCACTTCAATGGGATGACCGGCGATGTGCTTGTGGCCATAGGCAATGATGTTCGTAATCCACTCCTCCAAGCTCAGATTGAACGCGTAGGTCAACGGCATCGGCCAACCCTGGGCTTCGGCAAACTGCTCGACCGCGTCGGCAAGTTGGGTGAGCTGTTGGATGTCACTATCGAGTTGAATCGTCAGTTGGTCGGCATGTTGGGCAGTATCCATAGTCACGTCCACTATCACGCGAGAGCCCGCACTATAGCGCCAACGATAGGCGTGTGTCTAGCCTCGGTTGCGTTGTAAGGGCAAATGGTGAATTCGATGGAGATCTCAGGACGGCTGCAGTTCGATCGATCGCCACCAACGTGAGCAAAGCGTCTGATTCCTACGTAACTCCTAGCATGACCAAGTGATTTGTGTTACTGTGCAGGTCTTGACTGTTTTGAACAACCACCGAGCCATGTGGAGAGCGTTTCGATGAGGTTTTGGTTTGGCCTGATGTTACTGTTGACGTTTGCCCCCCGGTTTGCCTATGCCGCAATTGAGCAGGCGTGGACCTTGCCACAGTTGGTTTCACATGCGACGGCATCGCGCGAGGACATCGCTGCCCAACGCGAACGAATCGAGGCTGCGCAATGGCAGATCAAACAGGCCTTCTCGCACTATTTGCCACGCTTGCTGGTGAGTGGCGAACTGGTAAAGACCTATGACCAACTGACTTTGGATTTGAGCGACAGTGAAGTCAGCGCGACCGCAAGTGCCAACGTTGAGTTGCCTGGTTTGGGAACCATGCCTATCTCGGCCGAGGTCGGTGCACCGCTGCCGGAGGATGTGGCTTTCTACGACGATACCTATGCCGATGCGGAAGTGCGCGTGGAACAACCCTTGTTCACTTGGGGCCGGATCAAGAATAACGTCAACGCCGCGAAGCAACTACGCGAACACGAACAAGCGCAACTCAGATTGCAGCAGCTGCAAGTGGTCTACGATGTCCGCGATGCGTTTTACGCCTTTGTCGTCGCGCAGAAGGTGTTGCAGTTTACGCA
>CAZWQC010000398.1:0-2716 GCA_964635785.1 uncultured Ectothiorhodospiraceae bacterium | reverse complement strand
GCGGCACCCACGTGGGCGAGCGGGGGCTCGAACGGGAGATGCTGCCGATGCGCCAACAGGGCCGCCTTCAAGTCGTTCAACCGAGTGCCAGCGCGCACTGACACAACTAACTCGGCCGGATCGTAATGAATGATGCCGCAATGTTCATGGAGGTGAAGTGGGGTTCCCGCGACAGGGCGTCCGTAGAACGATTTGGTTTGCCCTCCGACAATACGCAAAGCCTGGTGGCTGGCGTCGGCGGTACGGACTTGCTCGCAAAGGGACTCAGTGAGGTCGTTTGCTGGTGTCATCGCGCAGTCCCTCTAAAACCGTGGCAATTCAGGATGGGGGAGTTGACCATGATGTACATGCATGGCACCGAATTCCGCACAGCGGGCGAGCGTTGGAATGTTCTTCCCGGGGTTTAATAGGCGCTCGGGATCGAAAGCCGCCTTAACAGCATGGAACACCACCAGTTCGTCGGCTTGGAACTGGCTACACATTTGGTTGATTTTTTCCCGGCCGACACCGTGTTCACCGGTAATGCTGCCGCCGACTTCAACACAGAGCTCGAGGATGCGGCCACCGACGGATTCGGCTAGCTCGAGTTCGCCCGGTTTGTTGGCATCGTAGAGAATCAGTGGATGCATATTGCCATCGCCGGCGTGAAAGACATTGGCAATCGGTAACCCCGATTCTTGTGACAATGCCGCGATGCCATCGAGAACCCGGGGCAGTTGCCGGCGGGGAATGGTGCCGTCCATGCAATAATAATCCGGGGCCAACCGACCCACGGCAGGGAACGCATTCTTGCGTCCAGCCCAAAATCGGGCACGCTCCATCTCGTTTTGCGCCAGCCGAATTGCGGTTGCCCCAGCGGCGGTCAGTACCTGTCTCACCGTCTCGCAATCGGCGTTGACATCGTCCCCGACGCCATCCAATTCACAGAGTAGAATCGCCGCAGCGTCAACGGGATAACCGGCATGAATGAAGTCCTCGGCAGCGCGAATCGCAAGGTTGTCCATCATCTCCAGCCCGCCCGGGATAATCCCGGCGGCGATGATGTCGGCGACGGCCCGCCCGGCTTTTTGCACGTCGTCAAAACTGGCGAGCACGACTTTGGCCGATTCCGGTTTCGGCAGTAATTTGACCGTGACCTCGGTAATGACACCGAGCATGCCTTCCGAACCGGTGAACAAGGCCAACAAATCGAATCCCGGTGAATCGAGCGCCTCGGCACCAATGGTGAAGCGATTACCGGTGATATCCAAGACCTCGAGTTGCAAGATATTGTGGACGGTTAGACCATATTTCAGACAATGCACGCCGCCTGCGTTTTCGGCCACATTGCCGCCAATGGAACACGCAATCTGTGAGGACGGATCCGGGGCATAGTACAATCCGTAGGTTGCCGCGGCCTCCGAGATCGCCAAATTACGCACACCCGGTTGGACTCGGGCCAAACGTGCTCTGGGATCGATGGCAAGGATGCGGTTAAAGCGTGACATCACGAGAAGGACACCTTGGGCTAGCGGCATCGCTCCACCGGACAAACCTGTTCCGGCGCCACGTGTGACCACAGGCACTTTCAGTTCCTGACAGATTTGGAGCAAGCGTTGAACTTGAGAGAGGTCTGCAGGCAAGGCAACGACCATCGGGATTACCCGATAGGCTGATAAGCCGTCGCATTCGAACGGTCGCAAATCCTCGGTACGATGGAGCAGCGTTAGCTCGGGCAGTTCGGCTTGTAGTTTGCTCAGTAGACGGTCGCGATCCACCTTTGGCAGCGTGCCGTCGAGCCGTTCGTCATAAAGGATGCTCATGGCGTCATCATCCGCTGGGTCGGTCATTAGAGGGAATGGTGACGTCGCTTTCGCGGTGTCACGGCTGCGTTGGTGCGCTGCGCCAATCAACGGAAACGTCGAGATTGCACCATCCGGCAACGGGATGAGTTGCTTTCGCCGTGATGGTTATCCCAGCATCGTTGTATCGGCTCGGACCGGTTCGATGAGCACCAAACTAGCAGATTGGCTCACTGCGTCGCAATGCAACAGTTCTTGGGGTTTTTGCATCCTGCCAGCCGTGCCTGATCGCTTTGCGAGGGTGATTCGCGATACGCCGATATTGGCCTCATTGTTGCTTAGTCCGTTGCAAGGTTGAGCGGGTCATGTCGATCCCGTGGCCCGGTGGTCTGGTCACGGAAACCGTCAATCAGCCCAAGCGAAACGATTTGCGGGCAGTTGTTTCAAATAGATGACGGCGGTCCGATAGGAGCCATTGCCACGCCGTAGCAATCGTTTCCTACCTGCTTGCGCCTCTCGCTCCTGCGGGGGAGGGACGCAGCAGACGGTTCTGCAGGAGCTTTCGGCAAAATCAATACTCAGCGCGACGCGGCGTCACTCGTGTGTGATAAGGAGAATAACGATGAGGACAACATCGATCTTTTATGCCTTCAAGGTTTGTTCCAACACGTTGATCATTTTACTCGTGCCAGTTTGGCTCGGCGGATGTCACCCACGCGTGGCGAGCCCACCCGAGGCGCTGGCGAGTCCGACTTGGCTAATGCCGGTCGCCGTCCCCATGGATGGCGAACACGCGTCGGTGGGCAACACGGGCGATTGGTCGAGCAGATCAACCGGATCGGCACGCGCGGTGCTGGCGGGAACCAAGCGTCGGGCAAAGGACTGGCAACGGCAATTTCAAGGTGGCTTCCGCGCAGATGAGACGCCAAGCGCAT
>CAZWQC010000397.1:0-2718 GCA_964635785.1 uncultured Ectothiorhodospiraceae bacterium | reverse complement strand
AATAGATGTATATCATTTAGTTATGGTTCACGGAAATTAAGAGAGAGCCGTCATGGATTCGCTCGCCGGATCGGATTTGACGGTTTCGGGTTTGTTGCAGGCGGTGAGCAGGCACGGGACAATCAGGCACAGCAAGACGACTTTTAACCAACGGGACATAGTCAGGGTCTCCGGACGGATTGACGGTGGAACGAGTGTAACGAGTTCGGACAACGCGACCAAGTACCGTCGGGTCGAGCGGTTCACGGTGAGGGAATGAGGCCCGACACCCGACCCACCCCACCGGTATCGTGACGCATTCCCAGCTCATCACGTCCCTCTTGCGCCAAAGCCCAACATGCAGGCACACTTGAGTGATTGATTAACTCGACGGACAGCACCGCGGGGCATCCCCGTGCAACCGCGCGCCAAATCCCGCTCGCAACCCGTTGAAGGCGCTGTTTGCGCTCACCCGAACCCGATGATCGCTCGTCTGCTGTGTCCTTGTGTTCCCGCAGGGCACACGAGGCAAGCGCTTGTGAACTGTTTGATCGTGTCACAAGATGCGGGCAAGTCGGTCCATGTCACCGCCACCCGCAATTAAACCCCTTGTCCCCAATCAGGCTAGGCCACTTAATCGCAATGAAGCAGATCAAAATCAAACGCGGGCTGGACCTCCCCATCACCGGCGAGCCAGTGCAAACCATCGAGCCCGGTCCGCCGATTCGCCGCGTCGCACTCGTCGGTGGAGACTATGTCGGGCTGAAACCCACCATGCACGTCAGTGAAGGCGATACCGTCCAACTCGGCCAACCCTTGTTCAGCGACAAGACGCACCCGGCCATCAAGTTGACCGCACCGGGCAGCGGCACCGTGACCGCGATTCATCGGGGTAACAAGCGCGCGCTGCAATCGGTCGTGATCGATCTGCAGGAGGCAGAAACGGCAGTCCGTTTCACACGCTACGCCCGCGACGAGCTGACCACGCTCACGCCCGACGCGATCAAGGATCACTTGCTGGCATCAGGCCAATGGGCCGCTCTGCGGGCCCGTCCCTTCAGCAAGGTCGCCAATCCCGACGCATTGCCCATTGCGTTGTTTGTCACGGCGATGGATACCAATCCACTGGCGGCTGATCCCGCGATCGTCATCGCGACGGCACAGGACGCCTTCCTCGATGGCTTGACGGTGCTCGCTCGCCTGTTCGCCGGGAAGAAATATGTCTGCCTTGCACCGGGGGCCAACATCCCGGCTTTGCCGAACAATCCGTATGAATACGTTTGCTTCGCCGGACCTCATCCGGCTGGATTGGTCGGTACCCATATCCATTTTCTCGCGCCGGTCAGTGCCAAACGCAGCGTTTGGTACCTCGACTATCAAGACGTCATCGCCATTGGCAAGCTCTTTACGACGGGCCAACTCTGGACCGAGCGGGTGATTGCTTTGGGTGGGCCATCCGTACAACGGCCGCGCTTGTTGCGCACCCGTCTGGGCGCGAGTACCGAGGATCTTCTGCAAAACGAGCTCAAGGCGATTGCTCCAAGCGAATCTAGTGCAATCGAAACCGCCTTTCGGGCAATCTCGGGCTCGGTCTGGTCGGGGCGACGGGCCGCCGGCTGGGCCAGCTATCTCGGCCGTTACCATCGGCAGTTGAGCGTGTTACCGGAGGGTGGACAGCGTGAATTGCTCGGCTGGACCATCCCCAGCCCGACCAAGTTCTCGGTTTCGAATGTGTTTTTGTCGGCCTGGCAGCGCCGCCAACGCCGCTTCGACTTGAATACGTCGCAACACGGTAGTCCGCGCGCCATGGTACCGGTCAATTACGAAGCCGTCATGCCGTTGCGCGTGCTCGCAACGCAACTGTTGCGCGCGTTGTTGGTACGCGATACCGACAGTGCCCAAGCGTTAGGCTGCCTGGAATTGGACGAGGAGGATCTGGCCCTGTGTAGCTTCGTTTGTGTCGGCAAGTACGACTACGGTCCCACCTTGCGTGCCAACCTATCCCTTATCGAGAAGGAGGGCTGACCCGTGCGTCGTTTCCTCGATCGTATACACCCGCTTTTCGCCAAGGGTGGGCGGCTTGAGCAATTTGCCGTTTTCTATGAACTGGTCGATACCTTTTTGTATACCCCGGGCGATGTGACCCGTGGCGCCCCCCATGTCCGCGACGGCATCGATCTTAAGCGCCTGATGGTCTACGTGGTCTTCGCCACCCTGCCCTGTCTGTTGTTCGGGCTGTACAATATCGGCTACCAAGCCAACATGGCTATGGCCGATCTCGGCATTGCGTCTGCGCCGGGCTGGCATGGGGTGATCTTGGATCGCATCGGCTATGACGCGGGCAATCTTTTTGGAAATGTCCTGCATGGCCTGTTGTATTTCTTGCCGATCTATCTCGTGACCATGACCGTTGGCGGCTTCTGGGAAGTGATGTTCGCAATGGTGCGCAAACACGATGTCAACGAGGGTTTTCTCGTCACCTCCATGCTGTTCGCTTTGATATTGCCGCCCGATATTCCGCTCTGGCAGGTCGCTTTGGGGATTTCCTTCGGGATTGTCGTCGGTAAGGAGATTTTTGGCGGCACCGGCAAGAACTTCCTCAATCCCGCCCTAACCGGCCGCGCCTTTCTGTTTTTCACCTATCCGGCGGACATCTCCGGGGTCGCGCCCTGGGTCGCGGTCGACGGCTATAGCAGCGCGACGCCTTTGAGCGCCGGCGCAAGTGGTGGCATCGACGCC
>CAZWQC010000396.1:2006-2722 GCA_964635785.1 uncultured Ectothiorhodospiraceae bacterium | reverse complement strand
AACCTTGACCGGCAACGCACCATGTTCGACACATTGCGCCGCATCGTGCAAGAAGTTTCGGCTGCCGCCAATCTCGGACAAGCCCTGGAGATCATCGTCTCGCGGGTCCGCCAGGCGTTGCAGGTAGATGTTTGCTCGGTTTATCTGGTGACCGAACCCAACGCGCTTGCACTGCGGGCGACCAATGGCCTGAAGCAGGATGCCGTGGCGAAAGTCCGGATGGCATTCGCTGAGGGACTGGTCGGACTGGTGGCTGAACGGGCCGAGTGTATCAATCTCGCGGACGCCCACGAACATCCTCGATTTAAGCTGTTTCCAGAGCTTGGCGAGGAAACGTTTCACGCATTCCTCGGCGTTCCCATCATCCACAACCGAGCCGTTGTCGGCGTATTGGTCGTGCAACAACGCGACCGCCGTAATTTCGACGACACGCAGGTCACCATGTTGATCACCTTGGCCGCGCAGTTGGCCGGTGCCATCAGCCACGCCAAAATTGCCGGCGAACTCGACGGCGACCAAACCGAGAAATCGAGCCCGGAGCGATACCTTAGTGGCATTCCCAGCGCTCCTGGTATCGCGATCGGCATCGCCACGACCGCCGTCGAATCCATCGACCTGCGGTTAATCCCGGATGAACCGGCTGGCGATATCGAGACCGAGATCGCTGTGTTTCGGGATGCCGTCACCGCCGTCCGTGCGGAAATGCGTGAACTCGG
>CAZWQC010000396.1:1666-1996 GCA_964635785.1 uncultured Ectothiorhodospiraceae bacterium | reverse complement strand
CTTGTTACCCGCCGAAGAGTTGGCGTTATTCGACGCCTACATCATGATGCTTTCCGGCGATACCTTGGTTGAACGGACCGTTGAGCTGATCCGTGCCGGCAATTGGGCTCAGGGTGCACTACGCCGAAGCATTCAGGAAAACGCCAACGTTTTCGAACAGATGAGCGATCCCTACTTACGCGAACGCGCGAACGACGTGTGGGACATCGGCCGGCGCCTGCTGATTCGCCTGCAAGTGTGCGAAACCCAAAATCGCCAGTTTCCTGAACGCACCATTCTCGTGGGCGAGGACATCAGCGCCACGCAACTCGCCGAAGTCCCGCGGGAGCA
>CAZWQC010000396.1:0-1656 GCA_964635785.1 uncultured Ectothiorhodospiraceae bacterium | reverse complement strand
GCAATTGGTCGGCGTGGTCGCAGTCAATGGTTCGAGTTCATCGCATATCGCCATCTTGGCGCGGGCCATGGGCGTTCCCACCGTCATGGGCGTCGCCGATCTGCCGGTCGGCCGGGTCAACGGTCGCGAACTCGTTATCGATGGCTACCTCGGTCGTATTTTTTTGGAAGCTCGCCCGCAAGTCAAGGCGGAATACCATCGCTTGATCGCCGAGGAACAAGAACTCTCTCAAAGCCTTAAGGAATTGGCGCAACAGCCGGCCATCACACCGGCACACGAGGCCGTGCCGGTTTTGGCCAACAGTGGCTTGCTCGCCGATATCAAACCCTCGGTGGAGTCCGGCGCCGAGGGCATCGGGCTGTATCGCACCGAGGTTCCCTTCATGGTCCGCGATCGGTTCCCCAACGAAGCCGAGCAAACCGCCATCTATCGGCAAGTACTGGCCTCGTTTCCCGATGCGCCTGTCATTTTGCGTACATTGGACATCGGTGGCGACAAGAACCTACCGTACTTCCCCATTCGCGAGGAAAACCCCTTTCTCGGCTGGCGTGGCATTCGCATCACGTTGGACCATCCCGAGATTTTCCTCACCCAGCTGCGCGCCATGCTGCACGCCAATCAGGGCCTCGGCAATCTCCATATCCTGTTGCCCATGATCAGTTTTCCCGACGAACTCGAGGACGCGTCGGTCTTACTGGAGCACGCCTGTGCCGAACTCAACGATGAAGGCATTGCCGTGCAACGACCGCGCCTTGGCGTCATGATCGAAGTCCCCTCCGCCGTTTACATGGCTGCCGAATTGGCTCAACGCTGCGACTTCTTGAGCGTCGGCAGCAACGACCTCGTGCAATATTTGCTCGCTGTGGACCGCAACAATGCCCGCGTCGCCGGACTGTATCGTTCCTTGCATCCGGCCGTGTTGCGCGCCTTGCGCCAAATCGTCGACAGCGTCCATGGGCAAGGCAAACCGGTCAGCATCTGCGGGGAACTGGCTGGAGACCCGGCGGCGGTGATCTTGCTAATCGGCATGGGTTTCGATAGTTTGAGCGTCTCCATGAGCAGCTTGCCGAAAGTCAAATGGGTTGTCCGCAGTTTCTCGCGGGCAGCCTCGGCGGCGCTGTTACATGAGGTGATGGCACTGGCAGATGCAATAACCATTCGCGAGCGGTTGAACCAAGCATTGGTCGACGCCGGATTAGGCGGATTGGTCCGAGCCGGACGGTGCTAGGCTGTCTTGGCTTGCGGCCTGCAACAAGCGTTGCACCAACTCACGGCTGTCGTCTTGGTCATCGCAATGGGCAAGGGGCGTCCATGACATATCGGCTTCCAGCCGATACGAATCGAGATAAGCATGGGGCGGCTGGTCGCGCCAGTCAGCGGGTGACAACATCGAAAAATACGTCTCCCCATCGGACCGCTGATAGAGATGGTAAATTTTGCCAGGTTGACGCTTGAAGTGACACTGAGCGGCATGCAGTGCTTGATCGCGACGGGTCGATTCGAGCACGGCGTGCGCCTCCCGCTGCAGCGCCCGGATTTGGTCGGCAATGACTTGTAACTTGGCGCCGGCACGAACATTGACCATTTGGTCGGCCGCTTCGATTTGCTTGGCTATGTCGACCAAGTCGACACTCGGCGCCTGGCGGCTGATCGGAT
>CAZWQC010000395.1:0-2737 GCA_964635785.1 uncultured Ectothiorhodospiraceae bacterium | reverse complement strand
CTCGATCTCGCAGCGGAACTGGACCTGCTCGCCACACAACTACAAAACCGCTACGAACAATGGCGAGTTTTGCTCGGTCTGGCGCTGACCTCCCGCATGGACGCCAAGTCACGCCCCGCCGGTCGCCCGATCGACGATGGCTGGATTACCTCCCGCTACGGCCGCCGCAAAGACCCGTTTACCGGGGAATCCGAATTTCATCGCGGCGTGGATTTCGCCACCAGCGAGGGTGCACCGATCTATGCTGTCGCTAGTGGCATTGTGACCCAAGCGACGTATCAACCTGGGTACGGCAACCTCGTTGAAATCCGTCACGCCGACGACTACAGCACGCGTTACGCCCATTGCCAACGGCTGCTCGTGACGACCGGCGACACGGTCGCTCAAGGGCAAGTCATCGCCACGGTCGGCCAATCCGGACGCGCCACCGGACCGCACGTCCATTTCGAGGTGCATCGCCATGGTCGCCATGTCGATCCACTGCGATTCACCCAGGTCACCAACTGACCCATCACTTCACGATCAACTTAACCGAACGCGCACGGACACGAATACACGCCATGATCAAGCTCGTCAGTAAACTCTTCGGCAGCCGCAACGACCGGCTGATCAAACGCTACTCGCAGCGCCTTCTCGCCGTGAACGACCTGGCGCCGACCTATCACGCGCTATCCGATGGACAACTTAAAGCACAGGCCGATACCTTGCGCGACCGCGTTCAAACCGGCACCGACCTCAAGGACATTCTCCCCGAGGCGTTTGCTTTGGTGCGCGAGGCCAGTGAACGCACGCTCGAGATGCGCCACTTCGATGTTCAGATCATCGGCGGAATGGTTCTCGATGAAGGCAAAATCGCCGAAATGCGAACTGGCGAAGGGAAAACCCTGGTGGCGACCTTGCCCACCTATCTCAACGCATTGACCGGACGCGGCGTACATATCGTCACCGTCAATGATTACCTCGCCCGCCGCGATGCCGTCTGGATGGGCAAACTCTACCACTTTCTTGGATTAACGATCGGCGTCATCAACGCCTCCGGTGGTCGTGGCCCCGACAGTGCGTCGTATCGCTATGACCCGGATTTTGTGCCCGAGGACGACAGCACCGGCTATCGCTATCTCCAGCCCGTCACCCGTCGCGAAGCCTACGCGGCCGACATCACCTACGGCACCAATAACGAGTTCGGTTTCGATTACTTGCGCGACAACATGGCTTTCCGGGCCGAAGACCGCAGCCAACGCGGTTTGGTCTATGCCATTGTCGACGAAGTCGACTCCATTCTCATTGACGAGGCACGCACCCCGCTGATCATCTCGGGTGCAGGCGAGCGCAGTTCCGAGTTGTATCAGAAAATCGATCGCATCGTGCCGCATCTGCAACGTCAACTCGAGGAAGAAGGACCGGGCGATTTCTCGGTGGACGAGAAAACCAAACAAGTGTTTCTCACCGAGGAAGGTTACGATCGGGTCGAGGCGTTGCTTACCGAGGCCGGACTGCTACCGCCTGGCGACAGCTTGTACAACCCGCAGAACATCGCCCAATTGCATCACCTGCATGCGGCGTTGCGCGCTCATAGCCTATATCATCGCGATGTCGAATATGTCGTGCGCAATGGCCAAATTGTCATCGTCGACGAATTCACCGGTCGCACCATGGCTGGGCGGCGCTGGTCGGAGGGACTGCATCAAGCCATCGAAGCCAAGGAAGGCGTCGCGATTCGGCCGGAAAATCAAACCCTGGCTTCGATAACCTTTCAGAATTACTTTCGGATGTACGCGAAACTGGCGGGTATGACCGGTACTGCGGATACCGAAGCCTACGAGTTCCAGCAAATTTACGGCCTCGAAGTGGTCGTGGTTCCTACTCATAAGCCGATGATCCGGAAAGACTATCAAGACCTGGTCTACATGACATCCGAGGAGAAGTTCGACGCGATCATCAACGACATCAACGCCTGTATGCAGCGCGGTCAACCGACCTTGGTCGGTACCGCTTCCATCGAAACCTCCGAATATCTCTCTTCGCTGCTGCAAAAACACGGGATCGAACACCAAGTATTGAATGCCAAACAACACGAACGGGAGGCGCACATCATCGCCCAAGCCGGCCGTCCGGGCACGGTCACCATCGCGACCAATATGGCCGGCCGCGGGACCGACATCGTGCTTGGCGGCAGCCTCGATGCCATGCTGACCGCAAATTCGGATGAGCAAGACCACGACGAACAAGCCATTCGCGCACAATGGCAAGCACTGCACAATACCGTGGTCGCCGCTGGTGGACTGCATATCATCGGCACCGAACGGCACGAATCCCGACGCATCGACAATCAGCTACGCGGACGCTCCGGTCGTCAAGGCGACCCCGGTTCGACCCGGTTTTACCTGTCGCTTGAAGACAATCTCATGCGCATCTTTGCCTCCGACAAAATGCGCGGCCTCATGCAACGCTTTGGCATGCCGAAAGGTGAAGCGATCGAAAGCCGCTGGGTCTCCGGCGCCATCGAAAACGCCCAACGCAAGGTTGAGGCGCATAATTTCGATATTCGCAAAAACCTTCTTGAATATGATGATGTCGCCAACGACCAACGCCGCGTCATTTATCAACAACGCAACGAAATCCTCGAAGCCGATGATGTTCAAGAAACCGTCGTTTCGATTCGCCGTGACGTGATCGATGCCGTCATCTCAGAGTACCTCCCCCCCGGCAGCCTCGACGAGCAGTGGGACATCCCCGG
>CAZWQC010000394.1:0-2752 GCA_964635785.1 uncultured Ectothiorhodospiraceae bacterium | reverse complement strand
CGTGACGGCGGTGACACCACCCCCAACCGCTTCCGACGAAGCCACCCGACGCGCGCGGTGCCGACGATAGGCCAGCACCGCTGTATTGATCCCCCAGCGCAACAACGCATACCCGCCACGCGCCAGCAAGCTCGTATAGATCCACGCGATTTTGGCGGTTGCCACGACCGCGCTGGCCGTGCTGGTCTGACCCGAGGTCTTAGTGACGCTGCCATCGACCGACGCGGTTTGCGGATCCGAGCCGCTGTTGGGCCCGTTGGTGGGGGGCTGCCCACCGCCTTTCAAGGGATCCTTTTCGCACGGCGTCGGCACCATCTTACTCGCCGGCCCGGCCAAACAGAACGCGTGTCGAACGGACACGCAGCCGAGCGGTATCACCAACAACGTCAATACGGTAGACACGAGCACGCCGAACAACAAGGACACCGCCATCCCCTGGAAGATCGGGTCCGACAAGATCACCAACGAGCCGCCAACCAACGCCAACGCGGTGATAATGATCGGACGGGTTCTCGCCTTGCAGGACTGAATTACGGCCTCACTGACCGGTTTGCCTTGATCGACCTCGTGCTTGGCGAAGTCCACCAGCAAGATCGAATTGCGGACAATGATGCCCGCCAAGGCAATGAAGCCGATCATCGAGGTCGCCGTGAATTCCGCATCGAACAACCAGTGGCCCGGTACGATGCCAATCAACGTTAGTGGAATCGGCGCCATCACCACCATCGGCAAAACAAAGTTGCCAAACAGGCCAACCACCAAGATATAGATCAGGACCAAGGCGCCGACGAATGCAATCCCCATGTCACGAAACGTCTCGTAGGTCACCGTCCATTCGCCACCCCACTCGAATCCGACATGCGCGCCGGTGTATTCGCTGTCGGGTGGTCGCATCCAGGTCGCCTGAACCTCGCCTCCGGTGGGCGATTCGTACACCTGCAGCATCTTTTGCACTTCCAGCATGCCATACACGGGCGCCGCCAAACGCCCCGCCGTCTCCGCCGTCACATACTCCACCGCGCGCAAATCTTTATGGTAGATCACCGGTTCCTGCGGCCGTGGTTCGAAATAACCCAATTCCGCCAGCGGGACCGTATCCGCACGCGGTCTGCCAAAACCCGAGCCACTGCCGTTGTTCGCGAGTTGCGTCGCCACCGGAAGTTGCCCAATCCGAGAGAAATCATGCCGCACTGACAGGGGCACCTGCAAGACGATCTCCACGGGATCGACCATACGGCTCTCGAGCTTCACGTCACCGAGTTGGTAACCGCCCATGGCCATCACTAGCGTGTGGTTGATGTCCTCCACGCTCACCCCGATCCGCGACGCTTTCTCCCGTTGCACGACGAAATCGTAAACCTGATACTCGGCCTGCATAAAGTTATCGACATCGGTCAGATACTCGGCTTTCTCGAACATTTCGGTCAGGTCCCTCGCGACCTCGATGCGCGCCTCGCGCGGCCCGTACACCTCCGCAACCACCGACTGCAACACCGGCGGGCCGGGCGGCATTTCGACCACTTCGATCCGTGCCCCAACGGCCTCGGCAAGGGGAGTCAGGCGATCGCGCGCTTCGACCGCGATATCATGACTGGTCCGATCGGGGCGATCATGCTTATCGATCAGTTGAATTTGAATATCGCCCTGCCAGGGCTCTTGCCGCAAATAGTAGTGCCGAACCAACCCATTGAAGTTAAAAGGCGAAGAGGTGCCGGCATAGGATTGCAGACTAACCACCTCGGGGATTTTCTGGACCTCTTCTGCCAATTGCTGCACCACGTTAGCCGTTCGCG
The DNA here is from genome assembly GCA_964635785.1 of uncultured Ectothiorhodospiraceae bacterium. Lineage (GTDB taxonomy): Bacteria > Pseudomonadota > Gammaproteobacteria > CAYFSA01 > CAYFSA01 > CAYFSA01. The sequence goes on along the minus strand of CAZWQC010000394.1, from coordinate 959 downwards.
GTAAAGCCGTGCCTTCGGGCATGTTAATCATCACCTGAAATTCTGGCTTGTTGTCCAACGGCAACATTTTTACCCGGACATCCGTGGTGTAGAACAATGACAACGAGACGAAAAACGCCACCACAACCAACAGCAAAAACAGCATCCCCTTCCAACGGCGTGTAATCATCGGCGTGATCAAACGCCGATACAGCCGCTCGTAGCCTTCCGCCGAACGGTGTTCTGCTTCTGACATTTTTCCCAGCTTGCGCAAACTGGGTTTAAGGATCATCGCCAACCAGGGGGTAAAAACAAACGCGGCGAACAACGAGAAGGCCATGGCCACGGAACCGAGCGCAGGAATCGGCATCATGTATGGCCCCATCATACCGCTCACCATGGCCATCGGTACCAACGCAGCGATCACCGTACCCGTCGCCAAAATCGTCGGATTGCCGACCTCGTCAACCGCCGCGACGGCGGTGTCGATGTTCGTTTCGCTTCGCAACAACCATCGTCGGTAAATGTTCTCGACCACGACGATGGCATCATCCACTAGAATCCCGATCGAGAAAATCAGCGCGAACAAGCTGACGCGATCGATGGTGAACCCGAGCACCCACGCGCAGAATACGGTCACCAAAATCACGATCGGAATGACGATCAGCACCACCAACGCGGCCCGCCAACCGAGGAAATACCACACCAGGACAGTGACAATAAACGTTGCAATCAACAGCTTTTTCAGCAAACCATTGACTTTTTGCTTGGCGGTGGCACCGTAGTTCCGGGTCACATCGACTTGCACATTGTCGGGTATAATCCGGCCTTTGAGTTTCTCGACCTTATCGATCACCTGCTGCGCAACCACCACCCCGTTGCTGCCCTGCTTTTTTGCGATCGCCAAAGTGACCGCGGGCGCCCCGCTGGCCGTGACTGGGCGATGCTCCGCATGTCCCTCAGGGTCGGTTTGACGGTCA
>CAZWQC010000393.1:0-2754 GCA_964635785.1 uncultured Ectothiorhodospiraceae bacterium | reverse complement strand
CACCCAGCAGCTCGTCGCCGGGCGACCGCTCAATCGAGACAAACTTGACCTCAGCCCAATACAGGTTGACGGCAAAACGGTCGGCTATCTCGGTGTCCAACCGGGTCCGCCACTACCAGAATGGATGGAAACACGTTTTTTGCGGGCGCAAATCCGCAGCTATTGGCTCATTGGCGCGGTGATGCTTGTTGTCTCGCTCGGTTTGGCATGGCCTTTGGCTCGGCGCTTGTTGCGGCCGGTGCGCACGTTCGCCTCCGCTTCACAAGCCGTTGCCGCCGGTGATTTCAAAACTCGTCTACCCATCCACTCGAACGACGAACTTGGCCAACTTGCCTATGATTTCAATCGACTCGTCGCCACACTCGAACGCAACGAAACCCAGCGTCGACAATGGTTGGCCGATGTTTCCCATGAGCTGCGTACCCCGTTGGCCCTACTGCGGGGTGAACTCGAGGCCCTTCAGGATGGTGTCCGCACATTTGACGATCAAACCGTTGCCATGTTGCTCAGCGACGTCATGCGCCTTAACCACCTGGTCGACGATCTCTACCAGCTGTCCTTATCCGACCTTGGCGCACTGGATTACCATTGGCAACTTGTAGACTTATGCCGTTTGTTGAAAAAAGTGATCGAGCGCCTTCGTCCGGCTTTTACCGCGCAACAACTGCAACTCGACGTCATTTGGCCACATCAATACCCTTGTCCTTTCATTCGTGGCGATGCGGGACGGCTTGCCCAGTTATTTCGCAATCTCCTTTCCAACAGTTTACGCTATACAGCGGCAGGGGGGCAGGTTCAGATGGCGACCTCCTATCTATCCGACCAATACATCGTCACGCTCACCGACAGCGCCCCCGGTGTCGACGAGGCAGACTTACCGCGCCTGTTCGATCGTTTTTTCCGCGTCGAACGCTCCCGCACCCGCGCCACTGGCGGAGCCGGATTGGGCTTGACCATCTGTCGCAGCATTGTCGCGGCACACGGTGGCCACATCACGGCCGCACCGTCATCGCTCGGCGGTTTGTGTATCCGTGTCGTATTACCTCGATGATCAATAGCAACGACCAACTCATCCTGATCGTCGAGGACGAAGCGCGGCTCGCACAATTATTACGCGATTATTTGCAGCAAGCTGGTTTCGGCTGCGAATGGATTGCCGATGGGACGCAGGTGCTAGAAACAGTCCAATCGATCAAGCCGGCGCTCATTCTTTTAGACCTCATGCTGCCCGGCTGCGACGGCCTGACCGTCTGCAGAACACTGCGGGCGGCAAGCACGATTCCCATTATCATCGTCACCGCCCGCACCGACGAAATCGATCGTCTGCTCGGGCTCGAACTCGGCGCTGATGATTACATCTGTAAGCCCTTCAGCCCACGGGAAGTCGTCGCCCGAGTCAAAGCCATTTTACGTCGCCTCAACACGCATCCTGCCCAAACGCAACAGCATCCGATCGTCCTCGACCATGCTGCCCATCGCGTCTTTGCGGACCAACGTCATTGCGAGCTGACAGCGGTCGAATTCGCGTTGCTCGCCACTTTATTCCAATCCCCCGGACGGATCTTTTCCCGCAGCGAACTCATGGACCGGATCTATAACGACCAGCGCGTCGTCTCGGACCGCACCGTCGACAGCCACATCAAAAAGCTCCGTCGCAAACTCGCCGAACTCCTGCCCGACGTCGAGCTCGTGCACGCGGTGTACGGCGTCGGTTATCGCTACGAAGCGCCGGCTTGAGTCAAACCGCATTTGCACATTCTTTCCCCATTTCTATCGCATTTCTTGCGCAAACTTCGGCCACACTCTCATTCATGAACACAGCGCAAGACGCTATGCTCATCAAGCCACCGCGATAACAGGAGACCAACCCATGTCACGCAAATCCCTCATCACCAGCCTGACCCTCTGTCTGGCATTGTTGAGTACATCGGCCATCGCCTATGGCCCCGGCCAGTTCCCGCCGAGCGGTCGCGCTGGCGGACCCGACATCGAGCGCATGAGCATTTGGCTCGACCTGACCCCAAGCCAACAAGAGCAGTTGCGCAAGGTCTTCAAGGAACAACAGGACAAGCGACTCGCCCTGCGCGAAGAAACTCAGAACCGCGTGCGCGACGTTTTAACGCCGGAGCAAATCAAGCGTTGGGAGGCCATGCAAGCCATGCGTGATCAACGGCGCCAAAACCGCATGCTTCCGCCGCCGGCAGGCAACTATTAACGTATTAGTGATTAATCGTTTCATCAGTTCTCGCCTCTCTTGCCCCGCAGCGGGAAGAAAGGCGAGCCAATTGTCTGCAAAAACTTTTGGAACCATTGATGCGTTGTTGCCCAGCGCAGGCGGCAGCCGCCGTTTAATGGTTTGTTACTACCGCGGATGATCGATACAACAGTTCGGGACGCGCTAACGTTCCGGACTGTTCTATCGATTCCTGCCAACGTCACCGGCGCCCTATTGTTTGCAAAGTGAGCGCAGGTACAAACCGTCTACGCTCGATTCTATCCCTTACCTGGCCAATGGGACAGCCCATCAAACGCTGGGCAAACACGGCGCTAGCCAGCGCGATTTCGCGGCTGACCGGTTGCGTTGCCGAGTTTCGCAGCCGTCGCGACAGTTGAGGCAGAGCCTGTCCCAATCACCGTTCGCCCTGACAAACCATTTGCTGGTCACCCTATACATCTGTCTACATACCCTCTAACGAGACACCATTGTCGCGTTGCGACGCGGTGCTGCTGGAATTTGAGGCGAATCGTGTTGTA
>CAZWQC010000392.1:0-2756 GCA_964635785.1 uncultured Ectothiorhodospiraceae bacterium | reverse complement strand
GCCTGGTGGCCGTACGTCATCGAAGGCGCCGAGGCCCTCCTCGTGCCGGCCACTGGCTGCGCTCTATTCCTCAAGGATTACGGACACTTATTGCAAAGCGATCCCGTCTATGCGGAGCGCGCGGCGCACATTGCCGCCCTTACCAAAGACCCGGTCGAAGTACTCGAAGGGGAGCGCTTGCCGCAGTTGCGCACCGAAACGGCACCAACCGTTGCGTTCCATGCGCCATGCACCTTGGAGCATGGCTTGCAGTTGATGCCGCAAGTCGAATCCCTGCTCGAGCGGCTTGGATTTCGGTTTTCCGCCGAACGAGATGCTAATCTCTGTTGCGGAGCCGCGGGTACTTATTCCTTGCTGCAACCAGAGCTATCCCACCAATTGCTCCAGTCGAGAATCGCACATCTGGCCGTCGGCCATCCGCAAGTGATTGCGACGGCCAATATCGGCTGCCAAGTGCAGCTGCAAAGCGCCATTGATATTGAAGTGGTTCATTGGGTCCAGCTACTGGCCCGCTATCTAGCGTGGGAGACGACGGTGAAATCGTGACTGATCGTCGACCACGCCAGCATGAGTGTCACAGCGTATCAATATTTCTGTTAAGTTAGCGTTGTACACTGATGGTTTCTCGAAGGGGCTCAGCGGGGATCGTGGTAGGCCCGGTTGAGGTATTTGGACGCTGGCGATCGATCCGATCGTGACGTCACTACGCGGACACATTCTCCGCAACAGAACACGAGGCGAAGCGAAACATGTCACTTGAACAGGTACCGTTGTTTGCGAACCTGAGCCACGATGCTAAGCAAGATCTGCAGACGACTCTGCGAACTGAGAGCTACCCCGCTAGCACGATCATCGTACGCCAAGGCGACACGGCGGACACCATGTACATCATCGAATCCGGACGAGTCAATGTCATTCTCACGAATGCCGATGGCGACGACATTCCATTGGTGTCGCTCGGTCCGGGGGAGTACTTTGGGGAAATGGCGTTGATCGACGCCGAACCTCGCTCGGCGACCGTGATAACGGTCGAGCCCAGCGAACTGCTGGTTTTGCGACGGGACAATTTCGAATCGGCATTGCACCGCCACCCGAGTATTGCGACGCAGCTGCTCAGGGAAATGGCGCACCGCCTACGCAACTGTGATCACATGGTGAAGAACTTTGTGCGCTCTGACACCCACGGTCGAGTCACGCGCTTCCTAGCCGTGTTCACCGAATCGGTGAAAGGCGAAAACCGCATCAGCGCGCAATGGACGCCCGAACGTATCGCCGAACTGGTCGGAACCAACCCAGACAACGTCCAGAACATCCTGCAATCGCTGGAGAACGAAGGCTTCATCATCCGGGATGCCAAAGGTATCCTCATCAACCAACATCACCTGTTACCGAAGGAGTTGTTGCTCATTTGGTAACAGATGACAAACATTTCTCGCGTACCCCTTGGCTTGGCCATTATCATGGGGTATCCTCCTTGGTTTTGACGGGCCGTTAGCTCAGTTGGTAGAGCACTCGACTTTTAATCGAATGGTCGCGCGTTCAAGTCGCGCACGGCCCACCATACTTTTCACTTGTGTTGTTCTTATCGGGCTCACCACCAAGACGGCGGGCCAGCGGCGTACCGGCAGCCGAACGACCCCCCAATCGATCGAGCCCGTTCGCCGAATAGCACACACCCAGGCCGATGGGTGTCGGCGGCAAAAGCGCCCCGCCAGCGAGGCGCTTCGCACTAGCTCGCCGGATTGCGTTCGCGGTAACTGACCAATCGCCGCAAGCCACCTGCATCGAACACATTGGTATAGCCCATTCGTTCCAGCGTCTGCTTGGCAATGCTGGAGCGCCGTCCACTGCGGCAATACAGCACGATTGCCCGATCCTTATCCGGTGCGAGCACCGCGATCTTGTCGCCGATCTGATGGTAAGGTATTAGCGTGGCCCTCGCTAAATGCCCCTGCGTGTACTCCCGTGGCGTACGAACATCGATGACCAAAGCACCTTGATCGATTTTCTCCCATGCGGTTGTCAGCGAATCCCCATTGACCTGGGCACAACCAAACAACACCAAAATGAAGGCGAACAGCCGTAAGCGCATAGCATTTGATCTCCGGAAAGTGAACAAGACGCAACGAAGACCGCCGTCCGGTTGAGCACGTCTGCAACGGCGGAATGATGCGTTGTCAAGCCTAGTCGAGATGGGCAAAGCAAATAAAGATGCCACTCGATCGCAAAGGATTCTCCGTGCCGAGTGCATCGGAAGGCGGCTTTGCCAAGCGACGCCCCAAGTCCGTCACCATTCGCCGTGCTGCCGCCGCACCGAGATTTGTGCTAGGCTAGCGCCTTTTCGAGCACATCAACGCAGGCATCCGGCTGTCTGTGACGACCGTCGCCGAGCGGGAAACCGAACGTTGATGTCATCTGTGACGACCAGCGACGAGATACGAAGTATGGCAGGACATAGCAAATGGGCCAATATCCAGCATCGCAAAAAGGCTCAAGACGCGAAACGGGGAAAACTGTTCACGAAGCTCATTCGCGAGATCACCGTTGCCGCCCGCATGGGGGGATCAGACATCGATGCCAATCCACGTTTACGTCTTGCCGTCGACAAGGCCTTGTCGAACAATATGCCGAAAGACACGGTCGAGCGTGCCATCAAACGCGGCGCCGGCGAAGACGACAGCATCGTCTATGAAGAAGTGCGTTACGAAGGATATGGACGATGCTGTCGTCTTCGCCGGCGCCGCGAAGACGACAGC
>CAZWQC010000391.1:0-2787 GCA_964635785.1 uncultured Ectothiorhodospiraceae bacterium | reverse complement strand
CGAGCAACGACGAAGGCGCTGGCAAGTCCAACAAGGACAGCCAAGGGACGGAGAAAAAACCGGCCAAGGAGCCGCCGGCGAAGCAAGCCCCTGTGCCAGCGGCGACCGATTGAAAGGGTGCGGAATCGGCAGATGGCTCGTGTCGACAGTCGGGTCGGCCGTCCCGGACGGGGATGACCTGACTCTAGCGGGCGAGTGGCTCGGTCACGCAAACCACCGCGCCGATGTTGACAGCGATATCGCGATATAACGCCGCGCCAGCGTTTTAGCCGATCCTTGCCAAACCCGTTCGCAACGGGAACGAGGTCGAGTGGCCTCCCTCGTAAGGAGGGGGGCTTTTGCCATCGTGATATTGAGGTTACTCATTTAGCCCCTGCTGGGGTGCGACTGTCGCTGGGGCTGTTGGCGAGGACGGTGTTTCGGCATCGGTCGCAATCCCAGCGTTGGCTTCTGATTGGCGTTGTTCAGCTGGAAGATGATTGCTTGCGGGGGTCGCGGACGGTTGGGCTGGCGCTACCGATGGCGTCGGTGCAGTCAGGGTCATTGACGATGCTTCCGGTGCAGTGGTTGCTGGATTGGTTTGCGGTGACGGTTTTGCTGAGGAATCGTCCCGAACTGGTGGCGGCAACGATGGGGCCAGGCTCGGTTTTAACAGAACCTCGGCCACGGCGACTGCGTCAGGGTGAACATGATAGCTGACCACGCCGCCTAGAAGCCGTTGCTCCAGCGTGATGGCATCGGTTTTCACCGCCGCAAGTTCGCCTTCTCGTTGTTTGCCGTCGGTGAGGGTCAATCGGGTGTTCTTACCGAAATGGATTGACAGTTGATCGACCGCGACGGTTGACCATTGGAATCTCATCGATTCCGGCGGGGCGGAATCGACCGATGGCGTGGTTTTTGTGGTATCGGTTGGCGGCGCTGCGCGTGCACGCATGTCTGCGGATAGGCGTTCACCGAGACTGTCCCATCGCTCCGTCCACGCAGGTGGTTGCGGGTCCACTGCGGCGTTTGGTCGCCGTGCTTTGAGGTCCTTTCCGGTGACAAAACGCAAGGTCGGTGAAGCAATAATTTGGTCTTTGTAGCTCAAACTCAGCCCGGATTGGATCGGCCAGGACTGCGGGTTAGCTGGGTTCAGTCGGGCCAAAGTCAAATCCTGTGGCGGATTGAGTTTGACGTCTAATGTGCCACCTTCGGTGAGCCACTGGGTCAGTATGCGGCGCAGATCGGCGTCTGCCTCGATACCGAACAGGGTGCGGAAATAGTCGGTATCGACGGATTGCATTGCGGTGATCAGCGTTGTGGCGGCCGTGTTTCCCTGATCGGCACAGCTTTGCCAGAAACGTTGGATATAACTCGGTTGCAGCGAATATGACAGCCGCGCGGTGCTTAGCATCGGTTGGCTGGTGGTCCTGAAGTTGGGTGGTACGGTGACGTTCTTTAAGGCGGTCCAGAAGTGCAATTCGCCTAGATCGGCTTGGTTCAGTTTGACTTGGGTCCGCAACTGGGCCAAATCGTGTTGGTACTGATAGGTCAAAACGATGGAAAAACGTTCATGGTCGTTGCCGGTCAGTCGTTGGCCCGCCATCGACAAGGGTTGAATGCCTCTGCAAGGAAACTCGGTGGCGCCGGCGGGGGAACCATCAAGGTCGGGCAGAACCGCTGCGAGCGTCGGATGGTCGAGATCGATGATCAAGTTTTGTAGCGCGATACTGGCATACTTGGGCAGGGGTTTGCTCATCCAATCGTCTGCTTGACGGAGCAAATACAAGCCATTTGGGAAAATGACGCGAATTTCTCGGATTTGCAGAATAGAGTCAGTACCCGCCGGATTGACGTGCAGGCCGGTCAGTACGATTTTGCCGAGTGGCGATACCTGAAGGTAGTTGTAGTTGACTTTGATAAATGGCGGTAACCCTGCCAGGATCCGATCGAGCTGATTTTTGTACTGATTCGTCAGAAAAAACTGGGTGCCGAAATAGGTGGCGGCCAAAACGGTCGCTAGTACGGCAAGGGGCAAAATAATGCGTCGGAACAGTAACTCGCGAATGGACATGGGATGCTCCCGTGCTTATGCCATGAACGATTGGGTCAGCGGAGAGTTTAAGCGATGTTGGTATTTGAGGGATAGCGAATCGCCCGATCATACGGTTAGATCGATGTGTTGAATGGTGCCGGCAGTCCCGTTCTCGTTAATATATATGCCCGTCTCGGCAATCTGCCCGTGACGCTGATTGGTGTTGTCGGTCAGTGCAAACGGTGTGGCAACGTGGCCGAGAAAGATCGCACCGAGCGGCGTGTCTGGCAAGGCCGTCAATGTTTGCTCGCCATCGGAGCTCACCGTGAACAGCCGGAGTTCGGCAAAGATGGGATCGGCACGATCGATAAAGCCATTGCCGTCGGCATCGAAATGTGCAAGTTCTGCAAACCCGTCCCCACTTGTGGCACCGAACAGCTCTTTGCCATTGTCAATGATACCGTTAGCGTTGCGATCATAGGCTAGAAAGGCACTTCCCGATGCTAGCCGGGAAATGCGTTCGGCATCACCGTCCGCGTCAAGGTCGAAGCTGAATTTGTCCTCGGTCAACTCGGCCGCCCGACCGGGATAGTTGATCACCAGCGGATCTTGCATTTCCCCTGGCTGCACGATGGTTGCGGTTGTCGAATGAAACGAGCGTTGCATGGTTAAGCCGAGATCGAATCGTAGCTGCCGACCATCAGCGGTCTGCACGGTGCCGCTCGCGGTAAACCGGGTTTGTTCTTGTTCGCTGAACTCGGTTTGCCGGTCGA
>CAZWQC010000390.1:0-2798 GCA_964635785.1 uncultured Ectothiorhodospiraceae bacterium | reverse complement strand
GGACGGTCGCGATGTCGGTGAAACTTCCGCGCTCGACTATCTGCAACCGGCCGAGGCCCGCTTCGCCGAACTCAGTAAGGGCGATTTCGACGTACGCATCGCCAGCGGTGGCGGCCGTATGCAAATCACCATGGACCGTTACAAAGCCGATTGGGCGATGGTCGAACGCGGCTGGCAACTTCATGTTCACGGCGAGGGCGAAGGTTTCCCGAGTGCCAGCGTCGCCGTCAAAACGTTGCGCGAACGCAAGCCTGGTGTGATCGACCAGGACCTGCCCGGCTTCGTCATAGTCGACGCCAGCGGACCGGTTGGACCGATCCAAGACGGTGACGCCGTCGTGTTTTTCAATTTCCGCGGTGATCGTGCCATCGAAATTTCCCGGGCTTTCGAGCAAAACGACTTCGCGGCATTCGACCGCGGTCGCCGGCCGCAAGTCTTTTATGCTGGAATGCTCGAATACGACGGCGACTTGCACATCCCCAAGCACTACCTCGTACCGCCACCGCGCATCGCGAACACGATGGGCGAATACTTAGCTGCGACCGGCGTGACTCAGCTGGCCATCGCCGAAACGCAAAAGTTCGGCCATGTCACTTACTTCTGGAACGGCAATCGCAGTGGCAAATTCGACGATCGCCTGGAAGAATACATCGAAGTGCCATCCGATCGGGTTCCGTTCGAGCAACGGCCGTGGATGAAATCCGCCGAAGTTACCGACGCGTTGATCGAACACCTGCGCAGCGGTCGTTTTCGTTGTGCCCGAGTAAACTATGCCAACGGCGACATGGTCGGCCATACCGGCCACTTACCGGCGACCCGCATCGCCATTGAGGCGGTCGATCTTGCGTTGTCGCGACTGTTACCGGTGGTCGACGAGCTCGGTGGTGTGGTGCTGATCACGGCCGATCATGGGAATGCCGAAACGATGTTGGACATTGACAAACGCACTGGCGAACCCAAAGTTGCCGACAGCGGTCAACCCGTCAAGAAAACCAGTCATACCCTCAATCCGGTACCCTTCATCCTGTACGACAATCAAACCAACGGCCATTTGCAACTCAAGCACGGCGAGTTCGGTATCAGCCATGTCGCCGCGACCATGATCGAGTTGCTCGGTTACGCTCCCCCGGCGTGCTGGGATGAAAGTTTACTTATCGAGACCTAAACCGTAACCTCACTGATCGGTTGGGATTTATACCCGCGCCACACCTCTACCCCATGGAGGGTGGTCGCGATTTCGCTTCAACCTAAACACCCATTCATGGGTTTTGCGTAAACGGTAAGCAGTATGACGGAATACGCACTGATTTTGATTAGCACCGTATTGGTGAATAACTTTGTTTTGGTAAAGTTTCTTGGATTGTGCCCGTTCATGGGTGTCTCCAAGAAGCTCGAAACCGCCATCGGCATGGGCTTGGCCACCACGTTCGTGCTGACGTTGTCCGCGGTGTGCAGCTACACGGTCAACACCTACCTATTGCAAGCATTGGGTTTGGAATACCTGCGCACGATCAGCTTTATCTTGGTCATTGCCGCTGTGGTGCAATTCACCGAGGCTATCGTCAAGAAGACCAGTCCTTTGCTGTACAACGTTCTCGGCATCTTCTTGCCTTTGATCACGACCAACTGTGCCGTGCTCGGAGTGGCACTGCTCAATGTCCAAGCGCAACATGGTTTCGTTGAATCCGCGTTGTATGGCTTCGGCGCGGCATTGGGGTTCTCGCTGGTGCTGGTTTTGTTCGCGGCCGTACGCGAACGTGTCGCCGTCGCCGACGTACCCACCGCCTTTCAAGGCAGCGCCATCGCCATGATCACTGCCGGATTGATGTCGCTGGCCTTCATGGGCTTCGCCGGCCTGGTCAAAACCTAGCAAAGGACAATACTATGCTCGAAGCGATTATTACCGTCAGCGGATTAGCGGGTTTTTTCGGCTTGCTCTTGGGCTACACAGCGATTCGTTTTCGCGTCGAAGGGGATCCTGTGGTCGAGCAAATCGACCAGATCCTCCCGCAAACCCAATGTGGTCAATGCGGTTATCCAGGCTGCCGCCCTTATGCCGAGGCCATCGCTACCGGCGAAGCCGAGATCAACCGCTGCCCACCCGGCGGGGAAGCCACTGCGCGGGCACTCGCTGATTTACTCGGCCGCGATTTCAAGCCCATGGCAAGTGAAACCGACCCGACGGTCAAAAAAGTGGCTCGTATCGACGAAGCCAAGTGCGTCGGCTGCACTAAATGCCTACAAGTATGTCCAGTCGATGCGATTATCGGTGCCGCCAAGCACATGCACACCATCGTCACGGGCGAATGCACTGGCTGTGCGTTGTGTATCTCGCCCTGCCCGATGGATTGCATTGAAACGCAGCCCGTCCCCGTGGAAATCGGTTGTTGGCGCTGGCCCTACCCGGATTCCATGCAGCGTTTTCTACACACCCCCATGATCACTCAGGAGGTTGTGCATGTCACCAAAAACTGATTCAACGGCAACCAGGCAACTGTGGACTTTTCATGGCGGTTTGGAACTACCAGACGAAAAGCACCGCACCGAGTCGTGCGCGGTAAAGCCGGCCGATATTCCGCCGGTTCTCATTCACCCGGTTCAACAACACATCGGCGTTCCCGGCGACGTATTGGTTGAAGTCGGCGAATGCGTCAGCAAAGGTCAAGCCATTGCCCGCGCGCACAACTACGTCAGCGCGCCGATCCATGCGACCACTTCCGGCCGAGTCATCGCCATTGAGAACCGCCCTGTCCCCCATCCGTCAGGACTAACCGCACTGTGTGTCGTCATTGCCAGCG
>CAZWQC010000389.1:0-2799 GCA_964635785.1 uncultured Ectothiorhodospiraceae bacterium | reverse complement strand
GGGATCGCCATCGCCCGCCGCGCCATGGAAGAACCGCTGCGTCAAATCGTGACCAATGCCGGCGGCGAAGCTTCGGTCACCTTGAACAAGGTACGCGAAGGGGAAGCCAATTTCGGCTTCAATGCAGCCACGGAAGAATACGGCGACATGATGAGCATGGGTATCCTCGATCCGACCAAAGTCGCACGCACAGCACTGCAAAACGCCGCTTCCGTTGCGGCCCTGATGATCACAACCGAGGCCATGGTCGCCGAGATGCCGAAGAAGGAAGAACCGGCACCTGCCGGTGGCGGCATGGGAATGGACGACTATTAAGCCAGGGTCGCCACGGTGTCCTCCCCGCTCTGATCGAAGCGGGGGGCGACATACTCGCTACCAGGAGGTGCCGTCGCGTATTGCGCGGCGGCATTCCTCGGCTACCCGCCTGAGCCTGGCAAACCGAGAACCCACTCCCCCGACCTCGCTCACACTCAACGCGAACCGAATCGATTATTGGTAGGTCTCGGTTACACTTCAAACGCCAATTAAAAACTTGGACGTTCCGGCGCATCGAGGAACATTTGCACGCTACGCATAATCTCCGCTTTTGCCGCCTCGACATCTTCCCAGCCATCCACGCGGACCCACTTACCTTCATCCAAATCCTTGTAGTGCTCGAAAAAATGGGCGATCTGGTCTAGCTGTTTTCTTGGCATGTCGGCCAACGACTCGATCCGCGAGTACAATTCGCACAGCTTGCTGATGGGTAAAGCCAAAATCTTGGCATCATCGCCGGATTCATCGGTCATCTTCAACAAACCGATCGGCCGACAGCGAACCACCGAACCGGAAATCAACGGCACCGGCGTCATGACCATCACATCCGCCGGATCACCGTCACCTGACAAGGTATGCGGGATGTAACCATAGTTGATCGGGTAATGCATGGCTGTACTCATAAACCGATCGACGAACATGGCACCGGTTTTCTTATCGACTTCGTATTTGACCGGATCGGAATGCGAAGGGATCTCGATAATTACATTGATTTCATGGGGGACATCGCGTCCTGAATCGACTCTATCCAAATTCATACAATCTCCATTTCACAAGCATCGCTCGTGTTACTATTCATTATTGCAAACGGCTTTACAGAAATGTGGGCTGCGAGCCTTACGCCGCCGGGAAAGGCACACAAGAGCCTATCAACCGATTGACACCCAACAGGATCCGCGCAGGCATACGCCATGCTCAAGCCGTCCCCGCAAACTGCTTGATTTGAGAGACAATTTCCGCTTTGTCCGTGGTCGTCACCTGCAGTAGGTTGCCTTTTTCTTGGTAATACTGGACCAAACTCGCCGTTTTCGCATCATAGGTTTCCAACCGCTGTCGTATCGCGACCTCGGTCTCGTCATCGCGCTGCACAAGTTCACTGCCACACAAATCGCAAATACCGTCGACTTTCGGCGGCGCACTCTTGACGTTGTAAATCGCCTGGCATTTTGGATTGGAACACGTTCGCCGGTTGATCAAGCGATCGATGATGACATCTCGCGGCACGCTCAAGTTAACGACCCCGTCAAGCTGTTGACCCATTTCATCCAGCTTCGCCGCCAGCCCTTCCGCTTGCGCGGTGGTTCTTGGAAATCCGTCCAGCACAAATCCCTTGGCGCAATCGGGCTGCTGGAAGCGTTTTTCCATCATGTTAAGAATCAACTCATCTGGCACCAGATCGCCCGCCTCCATGTACCGCTTGGCAGCCAGCCCAAGCTCGCTCTGTGCCTTAACTTCACCACGAAGAATATCACCCGTCGAAATTTGCACGGAACCATCGACTTCATGCAGCAATTTCGCCGTCGTACCCTTACCCGCACCCGGCGGCCCCAAAAGAATCAATCGCATGCTCACCACTCCAAACAATGAGCCGGACCGTAACGAAAACACGCCGTGACGTTGACGACTCGGCTCCTACAACAAAAAAAAGACGAATTTCTCATAGAAATACGCCGCCCGACTGTCGACAACAGGGGCGGCGTCAACTTCAGGAAACTCATTCGGACAAGACCGCGGCAATCACGACCATAACCTACCATCCACCGCGATGGACGACCCGAACAGCCAGTGGCTACGCGAACCAACAGGCCAATCGCCGGTCAACGCTTGAGAATTTTTTCAACCCGATGATCCTGCAAGCGCGCAATCGTTGGCAATTCGCCAACCAACGGCCGTGCATAGTCCAGGAATGCCGAGGTGACGTGATTGCCATAATCGTTGATAAAACTATCGGGCATGACTTTCGTCTTACCGCCAATATCCGCCAGCGGCCGTAACTCGTAGGAAACACGGTAGTCTCCAGTCCGCAAAATCACGACACTGCCGTTTTGATCTTGATGGTGCGCATACTGCACCGCTTTCTCACCGACTTCCCGTGCCTCACGCTGATCGACAATGGAAACCACACCAGCAAAGGATCGCTGCAAGTAACCGAAGGTATCGCCCCGGACCCGCTTATAACCCAAGTTCTTTTTGACATGATCGACCAGGAGATCGGCCAACGCGCCGGTGCCAGAGAGCTGCACATTACCATGCGCATCGCGTTCCACGGTTTCTTGCAGTCGGCTAATGATCGGCTCTCCCGTGGCATCGTGAACCCCTTCCGAAACGGCCACGATACAGCGCCCAAACCGTTCCATGATCGCTTTGACATCGCTTAAGAAGCGATCCAACTCAAAATTGCGTTCGGGAACGTAGATCAAGTGCGGACCGTCTTGCTCGCTCTGCCGCGCCAAAGCCGAGGCCGCGGTGAGAAAGCCCGCATGA
>CAZWQC010000388.1:0-2805 GCA_964635785.1 uncultured Ectothiorhodospiraceae bacterium | reverse complement strand
TGGTAGCCGATCGGATGGACTTCGCCATTGATGACGAAAGCACTCGAAGCGAACACCGAACGCTTTTGCTCATCGGTAGCCGGCACTTGCACCGGAATGAACGGCGTGCGACCACCGGCGTTAACAGCATTGCGTCCATCGACACCATCTTGGCCATCGACGCCGTCTTGTCCGTCGGCACCATCCGCTCCGTCGGCGCCATCGGCGCCATCTTGGCCGTCGACACCATCGGCGCCATCTTGGCCGTCGACACCATCGGCGCCATCTTGTCCGTCGGCGCCATCTTGGCCGTCGACACCATCGGCGCCATCTTGGCCGTCAGCACCATCGTCGCCTTCGCAACCAATCAACGCCAGTGAAGCGACGATGGCCAGTAAGGCCAGCTTCAAGAGCAATTGCCCTTTGAGCATTCCGAATTGAAAACTCATGTCAGCGGTTCCCCAAATACAGTTAAAGAAACGGTTCTGAATCTGCCCGATTTCGCCGAGAGGTGCGTTTCCCGCAGCCCGCGCCAGGCTAAATCAATTAAAGTGCAGACGAGAAAGGTATCAGTCAGACCGACCCGAGATGCTAGTAGAGAAAATGTGACAAATCTGTTATGTTTTTGTTTTTATTCCATAGCGATCGAGGTGTTGCGGCGTCAATGGCGGAGTTGGTGTTGGCAACCCGGTCACCGGAGAGCTGGTGATTTGGCGGATAGTGAAGGTCCATGTCGTCGCGAAGATATGGTCGGTGCTAGGTTGAAGTCATTGTTGTTGACTGAGCAAGCGATGCTAAACTCCTGCGATCAGCCGCAGTCAAGCTCCAGTGACTGCTTGACCTCAAATAAGCTACCGTTTTTCGCCACACAGCGGCGAAGTCCAATACGCGACCAAGGAATCTTATGAACGCGACCACCATCGTACCCGAGCCGGCGATCCGCGATGCCATTGCCCAGGTTGGACGGGTAATTCTCGGCAAACAATCGCAAATCCGCCTCGCCTTGACCTGTCTGCTCGCCCGTGGGCATTTGTTGATCGAAGATTTGCCCGGTGTGGGCAAAACCACCTTGGCTCATGCGTTGGCTAAAACGCTGGGTTTGCAGTTGCAGCGAATCCAGTTTACTAGCGATTTGTTGCCGGCTGATATCCTCGGGGTGTCGATCTTTCAGCGCGAAACCGGGCGGTTCGAGTTTCATCCCGGACCGATTTTTGCCCAACTCATCCTCGCCGACGAAGTGAATCGGGCGACGCCGAAGGCACAAAGCGCGTTGCTGGAGGCCATGGAGGAACAACAAGTCACGATCGAAGGTGAAACCCGGCCGCTGCCGTCCCCATTTTTCGTGATTGCAACGCAAAATCCGGCGTATCAAGTGGGGACTTTTCCGCTGCCGGAATCTCAGCTCGATCGATTCTTGATGCGGATTGAATTGGGTTATCCGGCGGCAGACGCCGAACGCGCCCTGCTCAAAGGCAGCGACCGGCGCGATCTGTTGGCCGAGTTGACAGCAGCCGTCACACCCGAGGAACTCATCGAGCTACAGCGTCAAGCCGGCCAAGTCCATGTGGCGGACGCGCTGGTCGACTATGTGCAAGCGTTGCTGGTGTACACTCGCGAGCCCCAAGTCTTTCGGCAAGGATTGTCGCCGCGGGCGGGTCTTGCCATCGTGCGTGCGGCGCAAGCCTGGGCGTTCCTGCACGGCCGTGGTCATGTCCTGCCAGAAGATGTGCAAGCCGTGCTCCCGGCCGTGGTTGGTCATCGGTTGCACGGGGTGGAAAATGCGGAACCGAGGGCCAGTACGATTGCGGCCGAATTGATCGAAGCCGTCGCCATTCCCTAGTGGGAAGCATCGTGAGGGAGACGGAATGCGTCCCTATTTACTGCGTGCTTTCAGTGTCCACCACGGCGGTACTGCCGTGGTGAGTGGTCGTCGGAAACCGTTGACGCAAGTCAAGTTGGGACAGGGCCGGGTGTCTATTTTGCCGACGCGTCTTGGCCTGCTCTTTGCCCTTGTCCTTTTCATCATGCTGCTGGGTTCGCTGAACTACAACAATAGCTTGGCGTTTGTGTTCACGTTCACCCTGGCCGGGCTCGGAATGGTCGGTCTTTGGCAAACCCAGCGCAATCTGCTCGGTTTGCATGTCAGTGTGGGTTCGCCAACGCCCGTTTTTGCCGGGCAAGCGGCGCTGTTTCCTCTGCGTCTTTACAACTCGGGGCGCCGCCGACGTTTTGCGATCGGCAGTCAATGGCGTGGCGAGGCGGTCGCGGTGGCCGGAATCGATGCATTCAGCGAGATCGAACTGCCTTTGCGGGTGCCAACCAGTCGTCGGGGCAGGTTGCGGCCGGGTCGCTTTCGTCTGTTCACAAATTACCCGTTGGGATTGTTTCAAGCCTGGTCGACGCTGGAATTCGATATGGCGGTGGTGGTCTTTCCCAAACCGGCCAGCCAGGTACCGTTGCCGCCGTCCCAGCCGGCGCTGGATCGGGCCGAAGGTGAAGTCGGCTGCGGTCATAGTGATTTCGACGGTCTGCGTGGTTATGTACCCGGCGATACGTTGCGCCATGTTGCTTGGAAAACCTACGCTAGGGCAGAGGTTTTGGCAGTCAAGGAGTTCTCTGGGACTGCGGCAGCATCGCTTGATCTGGCGTTTAGGGCGTTGCCCGGGTTGGCGACCGAGGAACGCTTGGCCGTGCTGACGCGCTGGGTCTTGGATGCCCATGCTGCCGGTGCGCACTATGCCCTGCGTTTACCCCAGCAAACCATCGGTCCAGCGGCGGGGGATGCGCATCGGTTGATTTGCCTGACAACGCTTGCGAGTTTTGGGG
>CAZWQC010000387.1:2330-2814 GCA_964635785.1 uncultured Ectothiorhodospiraceae bacterium | reverse complement strand
CTGTCGCCGGGTGAACCCTGCGCCATCACGATATGACCAGCCGGTACGCGCTGTAAATCGAGAATCGATAACAGACCGGCATACTCCGCCGTATCGAGTGATGATAACAGTGGTGCAGGCAGGTGAGGGGCTTGGGTCTGTGGCTCGTCCATTATTAGCAAACTTTTCAGGAATTTATGCAAGTCGGTATTCGCTGGTTGACCGAGCCAAGCGAGTAAATCGTCGGCTTTGGCGTTGGCAAGTCCAGGTAGCGCACGCACCTCCGTGGCGAGGGACTCGTCCCAGCCGTTGATGTCGCGGATCTGTACGTATTGTGCCGCGGCTTGGGCGAGTAGGCCGAATTGGGCGAATTTCAGGCCGGTCGCGCGGAGGACGTGCTCGGCCTCTGTCTCGTGTCCCATGGCATGGAGTTGCTCGCCAAGGCAGGCCAATGTCCACAGATCGGGCTCCTCCTGCATGCGTTGCACCAAGCGACGAATAACCG
>CAZWQC010000387.1:0-2320 GCA_964635785.1 uncultured Ectothiorhodospiraceae bacterium | reverse complement strand
AAGGATCACGTCTGGCACATGGCCACGCTGGCTCGTCTGGCCGAGCATGAGCACATCCTCATGGCGACGAATAACCGGGTGGTCAAGTTCACCGTGCAACCAATCGCAGTAGTCTTGATTGCGGGTTAGCTCGGGATGGGGCGAACGAGACGTGATTTGGGGATGCAATACGCTGCGTTCGGCGGCCATGGCAAAGCGGCTATCGCCGACGTCGTCGGCATACAGATCTTTCATGAACCAAGCGAGCTGGGCATCGTCAAAGCCTGGTGCAACTTGGTCAAGGACATAGGTGAGTTTGGTGGCAAACGTCCGCGCGGTGGAAGGGCGGTTGTCACGCTTGGGAGCCAGTGCGTGCATGATGGCGTCATCGAGTGTGACGGGGATGCTCGGGTTAAGGTCAGACGGTTTCCTGACGTTGGGTTCGCGGACATTGGCCAATGTTTCGATGCGATCCTTGCCACGGAATAGTCGAATGCCGGTAATCAGTTCATACAACGTGATGGCGCTGGTGTAAATGTCGCTCCGACAATCGATCGTCTGACCCATGGCTTGTTCGGGCGACATGTAGGCCAGTTTGCCGAGGATGGTACCGGTCGGGCGCTGGGAGAGTTTGTCTCGGGCTTTTGCGATACCGAAGTCGAGCAGCTTTACCTCGCCATCGTAGGTTGCCATGATGTTATGTGGCGTGAGGTCCTGATGAACGATATTGAGCGGTCGCCCCCGGGGGTCGCAGCGGGTATGCACGTAATGCAGTCCCCGTAGTGCTTGGATGAGGATGTACAAAGCGACGGGAAGGGGAACAACGAGCCCGCGGTTTTTGAGTTTCTGAATGATTTGAACGAGATTTTTGCCTTCGACGAGTTCCATGGCAAGGAAATAGCAATCATCGATGCGGCCGAAATCGAAAACCTGCACGATATTACCATGACTCAACGAAACAGCGATTTTCGCCTCTTCGATAAACAGCGAGATGAACTCGGGTTGTGCGGTTAGGTTGGGTTTGATGCGTTTGAGTGCGAGATACTTCGCAAAACCACTGATTGAAGTTACACTTGCACGAAATATTTCAGCCATGCCACCATCAGCGATGCGTTCGATGAGGCGATACTTGCCGAATGTTTCGGGTTGGTTGTCGGAGTGGGTCATGGTATTTGTCAACGCGGTTGTGTCCTTATGTTTTACGCAAACGCTTGGTATTCGGCAATCAAGGTCAAGACGCGATCGAGCTGTTCCGCCTCGTTATAGAAATGCGGTGACAAACGAACGCCACCGCCCCGCAAGGCACAGAGAACCCCGCTGGTTGTCAAATGCCGATGTAAGGCGGGGCAATCCAAACCGGGCAGCTTGAAGGTGACAATGCCGCTACGGCGGGGGATTGCTGCCGGGGAGATCAGTTCGGCACCTTGGGCAAGCAAGGCCGTGCGCAGCCGATCGTGATGTCCGAGTATCGTTGCGGCGACCTTGTCGATGCTCGCCTCAAGGAGGACGGACAGACTAGCGGAAAATGCCTGGATCCCCAAGTTGTTGGGACTGCCGCACTCGAATCGGCGGGCACTGGCCGCAGGTTCCCATTCGCGACGGTCGAAATCGCCCATCGACTCCACCATGTGCCAACCGTACTGGTGTAGCACCAGTTCTGCTTGCCACTTGTGACGGCAATAAAACAGAGCGATGCCTTCGGGACCTAGCATCCACTTGTGGGCGTCGGCTACGACGAAATCGGCTTGTGCCGCCTGTACGTCGAAGGGAAGGGCGCCAAGGTGCTGGATGGCGTCGACGCAAAAAGCGATACCGTGTTGTCGACAAATCCGTCCGAGATAGGGCAGATCCAAACGCAAGCCGCTGGCGTACTGAACGGAGCTGACGGCAAGCAAGCGGGTGCGAGTGTCGATGGCGGCGGTTAACGCCGCTTCCGGTGCGTCGACGTGTTCGGCGAGGCGAACTTGACGGCTCTCGACGCCGAGCCGTTGCAGCGATTCCCAGACGATGCGATTGGAGGGGAATTCCTCCGCGAAACTAACGACGTTATCGCCGGGCTGCCAGGGCAGTCCGTAAGCAATCACCGATAATCCCTCGGATGTGCTTTTCAAAAGCGCAATATCGTCGCTCGATGGGGCATTGATCAGCTCGGCAAGTTGTTCACGGAGCCGTTGTTCTTGCGCCAGCCAGTGGTGAAAGCGGCGGGAGCTCTCCTGCGAATTCTCGGCGGCGAATGCACTGACGACCGCTGCGGTGCGGGCGGGCCAGGGGCCAACCGCGGCGTGATTGAGATGAATCAGATCGTTAGCGAGCGGGAACTCGAGGTGCATAGGGAAAAGTC
>CAZWQC010000386.1:0-2831 GCA_964635785.1 uncultured Ectothiorhodospiraceae bacterium | reverse complement strand
TACGATCCGGGCCTAGTTGCGTCTTCGCAACAAGGCACCGAAGCGGCGTTGTCGGCGTTCGATGCCCAGTACAACCAGTCGCTGACATTCTTCCGCACCGATCGGCCAAACAGCTTCCGACCGCCGTTCCCGGGGTTCCCGTCGGTGACGGACAACAGTGAAGCGGCATTCCAAGCGGAACTCCAAAAACGCACTGCGACCGGGTCGACGTTCTCGCTGCGGCACGTCGTCAACTACAACCGTTTTAACGTCAACCAAGACGTCCAGATCTTTGAAAGTAACTTCAACGGTTGGGTGGAAGCGGAATGGCGGCAACCGATCCTGCGGGGTGCCGGATTGCAATACAACCGCATCGTCGGTGGTGGCAATATTCCGGGGGTCGCTCCCCAACCCGGTCAATACAACGGTGTCCTGATCGCGCGAATCGGGGAAGACATCGCGCTCGCCGATTTTGAAAACGCGATCGTCGGGCTCGTGGCGGATGTCGAGCAAGCCTACTGGGAACTGGTAACCGCGTACCGTCTACTTGAAGCAAACGTCAAGGCTCGCGAATCCGCTTTGCGAACCTACCAATATCAGAAGGTGCGTTTGGAAGTCGGCACGGGACGACAGGATGAAGAGGCCCAGGCGCAATCCCAGTACTACCAGTTCCAAGCCACCGTGCAGTCCCAACTCGCCGGCCCCAACGGCTTGTATGCTCGTGAGCAACGACTCAGATACCTGCTCGGCATGCCGCCGACGGACGGCCAGTTGATCCGTCCCACCACCGATCCGATCGACGCCAAAGTGCTTTTCGATTGGAACACGTCGCTCTCGCAAGCTCTCGGGCGTCGCGTTGAAATCCGACGACAACGTTTTCAGGTCAAGCAACGCGAGTTGGAACTCTACGCGGCACGATTGAACAAACGCCCCCAACTGGACCTCGTCGGCCTGTATCGTTTTCGAGGCCTCGGCGACCACTTGATCGGAGATGAAGACAACGGCATCAACGACGGCTTGTACACTTCAATCCGGGACGCGAGTTTCCAAGAGTGGTCGGCGGGAATTGAGTTCAGCTTGCCGGTCGGATTGCGTCAGGCCAGCGTCGCAATCGCCAACGCAAAACTTAACTTGCGACGCGAACGTGCGGTGCTCGCCGAAACCGAACTGCGGATCGTTCACGACCTCTCCGACGCGGCACGCAACTTGGAATTGACGTTCCAGTTGGTGGACACGAACTACAACCGTTACCAATCCGACCTGCGGCAGGTCGATGTTTTGCGACGACGGTATCTTGACGGTACGGACAACATCAACTTCTTGCTGCAAGCACAACGGCAAGTGGTGCAAAGCGAATCCGCTTTCTACGAAGCCCTCGCCGCGTACAACCTGGCGATCCGTGACTTGCATCGCCAAAAGGGTTCGCTACTCGCCTACAACCAAGTTCAACTGGCCGAAGGCGAGTGGGCACCTGGTGCCACCCGCGACGCGTATCAAAAGGGCTTGTACTTGACGCCTCGCCAGGATCCATCGGCAACAAAGATGACCCCGCCCGTCACTCTCATGCCCTTCAATCCGTCTGAAGTTCAATCCACCGGGGGATTGGGGACCGCGCCCCAACAGGACATGGTCCCGATGGCGGTCGAATTGGAGGACGAAGCCGAGGAGGGGATGATCAATGACGACCCCGTGGCGGAACCGAAACCCGACCCATCGGTCAACGCGATCGGCGACTGATCGAGCAACCTTGGTTTCGGGTAGGCCATGCGATGCATGACCTCATCTTCGTCTGGCACAGCGTGACCTACGTCGTACAACCGGCTGCCAGCCGCTCATTTCTTGAGCGGGGGCTGACTAGTCAATTGGACCAGGGCTTCCAGCGTCCGGGGCTTCTGCTCCGGACGCAAAATCAGATAGCGATCTCGCCCATTTTTTTCTTCGGTGAATGTCGTCAGGCCTTTCTCGTCGATCGACACGCGCCCTCGCGGGGAGGCATCGAAGTAACCGTGTGTTGGTCGGACGCCGACTAACACGGACGTCAGATCCCAGGTCGGTCGATTATGCGGCGGCTTGAGATACAGGTTGTACGCCTCAGCCACCGGATGGTGTTCGACGTAACGAAAGTCCTTCGCAATACTGTCGTACGGATACTTCAAATTCAAACCGATCTCGAAGCCGCTCCAGACGATAGCTGTCGGCCAGTTGTCCGCGAGAAATCGAGCACTCTCCAAGTCTTTGACCACGTTGTATTCCAGGTGGTCACGCATCTCACCGTTCTTGCCCGGAATCTTGGCGAACGCGCCGGCCATGATCGACAGGAACTTGACTTTCTTCTGCACGAGCGTGGGGCCGTCAAGTTTGCTGTACAAGTCAGGCTTCGAACGCAACAGATTGGCCAGATTGGTCGAGAAGCCGACTTGGGCGATCACAACGCTGTTGTCTTCGGCTTTCCCGAGTACTTTGCGAAGAACATCGACGGCGGGAAGCGCGTCTTTGCCACTCTCAAGGTCATGCGGATATCGCGGCCGGCCGTTGTCTTCCGCTTCGGCCAAAACGTTGAACGTTCCTTTGTGCGGCGTGACATTGCTGTTGCAAACACCGATTGGAACGTCTCCGCGTCCGTAAAACGTGTTGACCACATCGACAAACGGCGCCGCCAACTCGTGGTCTTTGGTGATCGTCACCGCCAGCAATTCACATTCACCGCGCGACTGCAGCGCATGAATAACACCCATCGCCATCACGTCATCGCAATCGTTCCCGATGTCCGTATCGAAGATCAACGGAACCGGCTCGAGAGGCTCCGACTCTCCACCATCCGACAGATCGGCATCGGAAGAGTCTGCCCCGGG
>CAZWQC010000385.1:2508-2838 GCA_964635785.1 uncultured Ectothiorhodospiraceae bacterium | reverse complement strand
GGGCTCGGATGGGTCTCCATGAACAAACCCGCCACACCAACCGCCACTGCCGCTCGTGCCAACACGGGCACGAATTCCCGCTGCCCGCCGGAAACACCGCCTTGACCACCCGGCAATTGCACCGAGTGGGTCGCATCGAACACCACCGGACAGCCAAATTCCGCCATAACCGCCAAGCTGCGCATGTCCGAGACCAAGTTGTTGTAACCGAAACTCACGCCCCGCTCACAAGCCATGACCTTCGCATTACCAACCGCACGGGCCTTATCGATCACGTACCGCATATCCCACGGCGCCAAGAATTGGCCTTTTTTGATGTTCACCGGCCGG
>CAZWQC010000385.1:0-2498 GCA_964635785.1 uncultured Ectothiorhodospiraceae bacterium | reverse complement strand
GCCTTGACGCGCCACCTGCTGGATAAAATTGGTCTGCCGACAGAGAAACGCCGGTGTTTGCAGGACATCGACCACGGCGGCCACGTCAGCGAGTGGCGTATCTTCATGCACGTCGGTTAGGACCGGCACGCCGATCTGTTGCTTGACCTTCTCCAGAATCTTCAAGCCCGCGTCCATGCCCGGCCCGCGATAGCTATTGTGCGACGAGCGGTTCGCCTTGTCGAATGACGATTTGTAGACAAAAGGCATCCCGAGCCGCGCGCAAATGGCCTTGAGTTCACCGGCCGTGTCCAATGCCAGCGCTTCCGATTCGATCACGCACGGGCCCGCGATCAGGAACAATGGCCGATCTTGACCGACCTCGAAGTGACACAGTTGCATCGGGAGTCATTTCCTCCAGGTATTGCCACGATGTTTGGGGTAGAACCGTCGGGCTGACCCGACAGCGGGCCGGCGGCTAACCCTCATGCGACTGCCGAGCCATTGCTATCGACCGCAGCGTCACCGACCCCCGCCGCTTTGTCGTGATACGCGCGGGCGGCCCAAACGAATCCGGCAAACAATGGATGCCCATCCAACGGCGTTGAGGTGAACTCCGGATGAAATTGACAACCAAGAAACCACGGATGCTCGCGCAATTCGATCACTTCAACCAAATGATCGTCCTGTGACCAACCCGACAACACCAACCCGGCCTCTTGCAGCACCGCCGCATAGTGATTGTTGAACTCGTACCGATGCCGATGCCGCTCTAAAATGACCTCGCGTCCGTACAAGCGCCGAGCCAGCGTATCGGCCTGCAAGCGACAACGCTGTCCGCCCAGGCGCATGGTACCACCGAGATCGTCATCGCCGCTGCGTTGCTCGATACGCCCGTCGCGATCGACCCATTCGGTAATCAATGCGATGACCGGATAGGGCGTGCTTGGCATAAATTCCGTGCTATGGGCGTGGTCGAGCTTGGCCACATGCCGAGCGAATTCGATGACTGCCATTTGCATTCCAAGACAAATCCCAAGAAACGGGACACGATGTTCACGGGCATAGCGCACCGCTTGGATTTTGCCTTCGATACCGCGTTCGCCAAACCCCCCCGGGACCAATAAGGCATCGAACCCCGTCAACGCCCCAGTGCCTTCTTGTTCGATGCGTTCAGAATCGACGTAGGCAATGTTGACTTTCGTGTGCGTGTGAATCCCGGCGTGGATCAGCGCCTCATTCAGGGATTTGTACGAATCGGTCAAACCGACGTATTTGCCCACCATGCCGATGGTCACCTCGGCTTCCGGAAACTCCATGGCATGCACGACATCCCGCCACGCCGACAGATCCGCGGGTATGGTCGTGAACTCGAGTTTGCGCACAACGATTTCATCTAACTTTTGCGCGTGTAGCCAGAGCGGGATCTTGTAGAGATTATCCATGTCCACAGCCGAGATCACCGCCTTCTCTTCCACGTTGGTAAACAACGCGATCTTGCGCCGCTCCGCCTCCGGCAACGGTCGATCGCAGCGACAGAGCAAGATATCGGGCTGAATCCCAATGGACCGCAGCTCTTTTACCGAGTGCTGGGTCGGTTTGGTCTTGATCTCCCCCGACGTCGCCAAATACGGCACCAAGGTCAGGTGGATATACAACACTTGGTCACGACCGAGTTCCACCCCCATTTGCCGAATTGCCTCCAAAAACGGCAAGGATTCAATATCGCCGACCGTCCCCCCGATCTCAACCATTGCGACATCCGCATCGTCGGCAGCCTCGCGGATGCAGCGCTTGATCTCGTCGGTAATATGCGGAATGACTTGCACGGTGCCACCGAGATAATCCCCATGACGTTCCTTGCGAATCACGTTCTCGTAGATCTGCCCGGTGGTAAAGTTGTTGCGGCAACTGGTCTTAAACCGCACGAAGCGCTCGTAATGTCCCAAATCGAGATCGGTCTCCGCACCATCCTCGGTCACGAACACCTCGCCGTGTTGGAACGGACTCATGGTGCCTGGATCGACATTAATATAGGGGTCGAGTTTGCTCAAACTAACCTTGAGCTGCCTTGCCTCGAGAATGGCGCCGAGGGAGGCGGCGGCAATCCCTTTGCCAAGCGACGAGACTACCCCGCCGGTAATGAAAATGTACTTTGGCATTGTCGTCCTGCGCCGATTGAACAAGCACTCATTTTGCGCAATTCGTGGTCGAACCGCAAAGCCAATACCCGACCACCCAGACCAACTCGGTGTCGGCAAACACCAGGGGAATACGATCGCGTTGCCACGGCGGCACGCCGGCCTCCCGCAGTAAATCCTTGAGTTCACGCCGATGGGTCTGCCCCGGCAGGCGGCAACGTTCGCCACCTCGGCGATAGCGAATGCAAAGTTCGCGGCGCATCACCTGACCGAGGTGTACGCCGAGCACGGCAGGATCGAGCCAGACGCCGGGCGGATCCACCCAACACGGCGTGATCCCGTCCCAAGCCAGCCAACGGCTCGGATCGTGGTCCGGCA
>CAZWQC010000384.1:0-2849 GCA_964635785.1 uncultured Ectothiorhodospiraceae bacterium | reverse complement strand
TCGCCAAGCCAACAGCGACGCCGCCAAAGCCAGTGGCGGCAAGCTATCCCTCCTGCCGTTCTTGCTCAAAGCCAGCGTCGCGGCCTTGCGCGCCTACCCTGAAATCAACGCCTCGTTGCATCCAGACAGCCAGCAATTAATCCTTAAACGCTATTTTCATATCGGCGTCGCAGTGGATACCCCGCAAGGGCTGGTTGTGCCGGTCATCCGTGATGTGGATAAGAAAGGGCTGATGCAACTCGCCCAGGAGTTGGTTACGGTCAGCGAAAATGCCCGGGCCAGAAAGCTTGCCCCAACCGATCTCCAAGGCGGCTGCTTCACCATCTCTAGCCTCGGAGGTATCGGTGGCACGCAGTTCACACCCATCGTCAACGCCCCGGAAGTCGCCATTCTCGGCGTTGCCCGCGCGCAGACCAAGCCGACCTGGGATGGCCAAGCGTTTCAACCAAGGCTCATGCTGCCACTGGCCTTGTCGTATGATCATCGGGTCGTGGACGGTGCCTTGGGTGCACGATTTGTCACCTATCTCCGTCAACTGCTGGGTGATATTCGACGGTTGCTGCTGTAATCATCCACCGAACGTCAACATGCGCGTGACACCGCTTAGCGGGTGTCACGCGAGACTGCGCTGTCGCGCCACAAAATCGATTGCGCCCCAGGGATACCGTCGATCGCCATTCATGGCCTCACATTCATGGCCTCACGGGGTACTGCCGGTCAGCGTGCACGCATTAACGCTGGATTATCCTTTGCCAAGGTCTGTCGCTTGCAATCGAATCCGATCTTGCACTTTGCGGCGCAAGCGACACCGCGTTTCACAGGCCGGTGCGATCAACCCCAGTTCCGTCAGCCGTCCGTCTTCGCCTAACATGGCTTCACTCAAGAACAGCTTCACATAGGGCAGTAAACTCGGTACTGTATCGCGATGCGCGTTTTTCAGATAAAGGTACAATTCGCGTGAGAGTGGATAAGACCCCTTGCGAATGGTTTCGCGTTCCGGCAGAACCCCAGCGATCGCAGCCGCTTGTAGCGTATCCCGGTTCTCTTCCAGGTAACTGAAACCAAAAAGTCCAAAAGCCTCGGTATCGAGCCCGAGCTTCATCACGATCAAATTATCGTTCTCGCCCGAAGACACATAGGCAGTATCTGCGCGCAATTGAAGATTCGGCAATTCTCGATCCGGCCACGCCGCATACAACGTTCGGCCGATAAAATCCAAGAGAATGTCGCGGGTACCGGAGGTCGCCGGAGGGCCATAGATGCGAATGGCTTGATCGGGAAAGCTCGGGTCGATCGCCTGCCAATTGACATGCGCATTGTTGACCCAAGCAGACCCCTGTGGCACTTTGGCGGCAAGCGCCAAGACCAACTGCAAGGGTGTCAAATCCCACTGCCGATCACCTCGAGCGCAAGCAACCACGATGCCGTCTTGGCCGATATTGACCTCGGTAATATCGGTCACACCATGTTCGCGGCAATCCTCGAATTCGCGATAGCGCATCCGCCGCGATGCATTGGCAATATCAGGGGTTTGCGTGCCAAGACCCGCACAGAATAAACTCAAACCGGCCGTGGTGCCGGTCGATTCGATCAAAGGCGTTTTGAATTCCGTCGTCGATCCCAACTCATCTGCGACATACACGGCAAAGGGATAAACCGTTGACGAACCCACTACGCGCACTTGATCGCGCGCCATAGCGAATACCGGCAAGAGCGCCAATACCGGGACGAGCCATCCAATCCGCCATACACTGATTACCCAGAACATACCCGCAACCTATCCGATCAAACCGGCACGATCGATCGTTTGATCAGTTCTTGCGTCGCTTCCGCCTCCGGGAGAAGGTACGCTGAGCCATTGCTCTTTATGAACATTGGAACGACTGACACCGGTGTTTTCCAATATATGGACACTGACTTAGTGGTTTATCGACTGTGATTAACGTTGGCAGCGATTGATACTCGCTCGAGCTGCGACGCGCATCACTTCGTCGGTTCACTGGATGATCGCAGAATGGCTCATGGCTTGCAGCAAGCATCACGGCTCAGAGTGCGTTACGCAACATAAGCTCTGGCGGATAGGGCTGCAAGTAAACTTGGTTGCTCACATACGCTTTCGGATAACGCCGGAAAAAGTGATTGAGTAAGGTGATTGGCACGATCAACGGTACTTGCCCGACGCGATAACGCTCGATAAGTTCGACCATTTCGGCCTTGTCAGAGCGGTCGAGGTCGCGTTTTAGGTAGCCCAGCAAGTGATACAGCACGTTGCTGTGGGAGCGTCGTGTCGCGGGTACACTCAATGCGGTCATTAAGCCGTCGCCATAGTGGTCGGCAAGTTCCTCCGGCGAATAACAACCTGCCTTGGCGACGAATCGTCCCAATGTCCGGTAGGCTTGATTGCTGTGCGCCATGATCGCGAGCTTGTGTTGGGTATGAAAAGTGACCAGTCCGGCAGGTGTCAATCCCACTGCAAGCAGACGTTGCCAACGGTAATAGGTCAAAACCCGGGCGATGAAGTTTTCCCGCAGCCCCGGATCACCGAGCCGCCCTTCCTCTTCCGTTGGCAACAACGGGCGCAAACGTCGAAACTCGAGCGCATAGATGCCGACACCCACTTTCTCGGTCGGCCCATCCGCACCGGGCGGATACACTTTAACGCGTTCCATTCCGCAACTTGGCGAGCGATTTTTGAAGATATAACCGCTGAGCTCACCGAGACCTTCATGCGTTTGTTCGGCATAGCGACGCAGGCGTTCTGTCACATCCAAACTCGGCACCTTAACTCCCAATGCCCGTACACCGCTGCCACTGCGTACCAACCGAATCGGCTGGCGCGGTGTGCCCAA
>CAZWQC010000383.1:0-2850 GCA_964635785.1 uncultured Ectothiorhodospiraceae bacterium | reverse complement strand
GTTCGCGTGCACGAGGGCCGGTAAGCTAATTCCCCGTGTGCTCGTTGTTCGATGATCGTTACATCAGGAGGCATAAGATGAGTTCGATCCTTAAGTTCCAAGGCAATACCGCCGTCTCGGCGCCGCGGCCGGTGCGCTTGCAAGTCTATACCGAACGTCACTTCGACCGGATCCCCGGCTTGCACAAGCTGCCCGAGGACACCCGCCTTGCCATGCGTGTGGTCGCGAGCGTTTTGCCGTTTCGAATCAATCAATATGTGCTCGAGGAGTTGATCGACTGGAGCGATCCCCTCAATGATCCGATCTTTCAATTAACGTTCCCACAGCGCGATATGCTCGAACCCGCCGACTACCAACGGATGGAAGCCTTGTTGTGCAGCGACGCACCGAAAGCCATGGTGCAAGAACTCGCCCGAGCGTTACAGGAGGGCTTGAATCCGCACCCCGCAGGGCAGTTAGCGATGAATACCCCGCAACTCGACGGCGAAATGTTGCCCGGTCTACAACATAAATACCGCGAGACGGTCTTGTTTTTCCCCGCGCAAGGTCAAGTTTGCCACAGCTATTGTAGCTTTTGTTTTCGTTGGGCGCAGTTCGTCGGCGATAAACGTTGGCGGATGGCAACCAGCGAAGCGGAGTTGTTGCACCGTTATCTTGCCCATCACCGCGAAGTCAGTGACCTGTTGTTGACCGGCGGTGACCCGATGGTGATGCGTACCCGGCATTTGGCCGATTACCTGCGACCGTTGACCCGGCCGTGTTTCGAGCATGTACAAACGGTGCGGATTGGAACCAAGTCACTGAGTTTTTGGCCGCATCGGTTTGTCACCGACGACGATGCCGATCAGTTCTTGCGTTTGTGTGAAGATTTGGTGAATGCGGGTAAGCACGTTGCGTTGATGGCGCATTACAACCATTGGCGCGAACTCGATACCGAAATCGCACAGGAGGCCATTCGCCGCGTTCGCGATGCCGGCGTGGAAATCCGCAGCCAAGGTCCTTTGCTGGCCCACATCAACGACCGAGCCGAGGTGTGGGCACGGTTATGGCGTGAGCAAGTTCGTCTCGGCATCATTCCGTACTACATGTTCGTTGAGCGTGACACCGGGGCGAGACGCTACTTCGAGGTGCCGTTGCAGCGGGCTTGGACGATCTATCGTGAGGCAATCCAGCAGGTGTCGGGGCTTGCACGTACCGCGCGTGGGCCTTCGATGAGTGCCGGTCCCGGCAAGGTCGAAGTACAGGGTGTTGCCGAGATTCATGGTGAGCGTGTTTTCGTGTTGCGATTCATTCAAGCACGCAATCCAGACTGGGTGCAGCGACCGTTCTTCGCGAAGTACGACGAATCCGCGACCTGGCTGGATGAGTTGCGGCCGGCGTTGGGTGAAGCACAGTTCTTCTTTTCTGATGAATATGCGAGTATGCGACGTGGTAACGGCTAGTCCCATGCGCAATGCAGACCTTGTTTCCCGTGATTTGGCAGTCGTCTGGCATCCCTGCACACAAATGCAAGACCACGAGCGATGGCCACCCATTCCGATTCGTCGTGGCGACGGCGTGTGGTTGGAGGACTACGACGGGCGACGTTACATCGATGCCATCAGTTCTTGGTGGGTCAACCTGTTCGGTCATTGCAATCCCCGCATCAACGCTCGGATCAAGGCGCAACTCGATCAGCTCGAACACGTGATTCTTGCGGGGTTCTGTCACGAGCCCGTGGTGACCCTCGCGGAACGTCTTGTTGAACTGACTCCACCGGGATTGACGCATTGTTTTTTTGCCGACAACGGTTCCTCGGCTGTGGAAGTGGCCTTGAAGATGAGCTTCCACTATTGGCGCAACATCGGGCAGCCGCTGCGAACCAAGTTCGTTTGCTTGACGAACAGCTATCACGGCGAAACGTTAGGGGCATTGGCGGTAAGCGACGTTGGTTTGTATAAAAAAACGTACGAACCCCTGTTATTGGAGCCGATCGTCGTGGCAAGTCCGGATTGTTTTCACCGGGAAACAGGAGAATCTTGCGCCGAGTACAGTGAACGACAATTCCAAGTCATGGCAGCGGCCCTAGCGGAAAAGGCAGACGAAATATGTGCGGTGATCGTCGAGCCGTTGGTGCAATGCGCCGGTGGCATGCGAATGTATCATCCCGTCTATCTAGAACGCTTGCGGGCTGCCTGTGATGAGCATGGTATTCATCTGATCGCGGATGAAATCGCGGTCGGTTTCGGTCGCACCGGCACTCTATTTGCTTGCGAGCAAGCGGGTATCAGCCCCGATTTCATGTGCTTATCGAAAGGATTGACGGGGGGGTATTTGCCATTGTCGGTCACGTTGACCAGCGAGACCGTCTACCAGGCATTTTACGATGACTATGAGAACTTGACTGCGTTTTTGCACTCCCATTCCTACACGGGCAATCCCCTGTGTTGCAGTGCGGCACTGGCAACATTGGACATTCTTGCCGAGGACAATGTCATCGAGCGTAACGTCAAGTTGTCGGCAAAGCTGGCCGACGCGACCTTGCACTTGCGCGAACATTTGCATGTGGGGGAGGTTCGGCAGACAGGGATGATTCTAGCGATCGAGATGGTTAAGGATAAATGCAACAACATTCCTTTTCCTTGGCAGGAACGACGGGGTCTTCGCGTGTTTCAGCACGGGTTAGCGAACCAAGCGTTACTGCGTCCGCTCGGCAATGTGGTCTATTTGATGCCGCCTTATGTGATAACCCCGGAAGAAATCCAGCATTTGGCCGACGTGGCAGCGGCAGGGATTGACCTTGCAACACGTGATGGTGGCTCGTAAATCGGGGATCGACTCGCGACAGGTGCTTGCCGCGGCAAGCGATCC
>CAZWQC010000382.1:0-2863 GCA_964635785.1 uncultured Ectothiorhodospiraceae bacterium | reverse complement strand
TAGTAATCCGAATCCTCGGTGTGTAGGTCGAGGCTGGGCTCGCGAAGTTCCAGGCTCGATAAGGAATCGATAACCTGACTCATCTGCTCGGGCGGCAAAATCAAATCCACCGCGTCGGTTTGAATCGCGGCCAAAGGCATGCCGTCGTACTTGCAGGTCGAGGGATCCTGCGCGATGGTAACGCCCCCCGAGGATTTGATCGCCAATAAACCGGTCGCACCGTCGCTGCCGGTCCCGGACAGAATCACGCCGACGGCGTTGCTGCTTTGATCTGCGGCCAAGGATTGGAAAAATCGATTGATGCTCGGCTTGGGAACGCTCGCCGCTTCCGGCTGCGACAGGACCATGCGCCCGTTACGAACTTCCAAGTTGTTGTTTGGCGGAGTGATATAGACGATACCCGGGCGGGGCACTTTGTCGTTTTCGACTTCGCGCACCTCAAGGCCCGTCTCGCGCCCAAGCAACTCGACCATCATGCTAGAATGCGTCGGCGATAAGTGCTGGGTGATGAGATAGGTCGCAAAGCATTGGGTGTCCAACGTCCCGACGAATGCTTTCAGGGCTTCGAGCCCGCCGGCAGACGCACCAATTCCGACGTATAAAAGGCCTCTATCGACCATACTCTGGAAATCGCTCACTTTAGCTTGAGGGAATGCGTTGATGTTGGTCGGCACCGCTGTGGCGTCGACATAAACCGAGGTCGGGCTACGACCTCCCGTTGGTATGAAGTTGGATTAAGCGGTGACAGCTTAACGCCGAATCGCTCGGTTCGCTAGTCCCAGCTGATGATTGAAGGCGGAGTTTGTGCCATCTTGGCGAGAGATTCGAGCTAAAACCATGCCAGGTCTACCGTGCACTGCAAGAGACAGCGGACGGTAGGGCGACCGATCGCTTACGAGTGATGCAAAGCGTGGGTGCGCGTGCTGGCGTGAAGGTCGTACCGTTGCGCTGCCGCATGGCGAAACCGTCGATGCCTGGTACACTGGTTTGAGTGGGTTCGTTGCGCGTCAAGCGCAACCGGTCTGTCCACGCCCAGAGCGCAGGGACTGTGCGGCAAGCCCCTTGAGACAAATTCTTATCGCTTAAAGGAAATGATCATGTCGCATTCTGCGCTTCCCGGACTGATTCGTTTCGGCCGCGCAACCTGCGCCGATGCTCAGGCAACTCTGCAACGGGAGTGGTGGTTGGGCAACGGTCGTATGGCTTATGCCGGGGGAACGATTGCGGGTCATCCGACCCGGCGCTACCACGGTTTGCTGATTGCGCCCATCGGTTCGGCTGGAACCCGTCACCTCGTCTTTGCCAAAGCCGAGGCGATCTTGCGTGACGGCGGGCAAAGCTGGCCGCTGTTCAGTGCCCATTGGCATGACGGTACCATGGCACCGGATGGGACAGCGGTGTTGGAGTCCTTTTACTTGGATGGGCGGATGCCGGTGTGGCGTTTCGCCATCGCCGAACACCGGGTCGAGCAACGCATTTGGTTGGAACCCAGCGCCGCGATCACTTATGTGGCTTGGCGGCTCGAGTCCAGTTGTCACGAGGTTGACGATCTGGCGTTGACTGTCGCCTTGCTCGGTAACTTTCGCCAGCATCACCAGGTGTGCGAGGTCGGTCACATCGAACCGACCATCGTGACCAAAGAGAACGAGCTTTGGGTCGATTACACGGCGACGGCAAAGGTACGAATCGCGACCCGTCATGGGGCGTTGCGTGCCGATCGAACCTGGATCGAAAACGTCGACCTTGCGGCCGAGCGAGAACGTGGCCTGGAAGACTGCGACCACCACTTGCGTGTCGGTTTTGCCGAACTGCCCTTGGCGGTTGGGCGTTGGGTTGGACTTTGTATCGCCTTGAATCAGCCGACCGACACGGACCTGGTCGCTGCGCTGAAACGTTGTCAAGATCGTGACCGTGCGTTGATCGTGCAGGCGCGCACGGTGCATCCCGTTCGTATGGAATCGGCACCCGCATGGATCGAACAGCTGGTACTGTCGGCCAGCGAATACGTTTGCGCGCGGCCAGATGAGGAATGCGATCCGAACGCGATTATTGCCGGTTACCCTTGGTTTGGCGAATTGAGTCGTGCCAGTCTGATCGCCCTGCCTGGCCTGACGTTGGCAACCGGCCGCTTCGAGGTGGCGCGGCGGATTCTGTATGCCTGTGCCGAACGCCTCGATGAGGGTTTGTTGTCCAATGACTGCAACGAGATTCGTGGTCATACGGGTCACAACGCCGTTGACGCGGCGCTGTGGTATATCTTGGCCTGGTACGCCTACATCGAAGCCAGCGCCGATCGGAGCAGTCTTGGTTGGGCGTTTCCGGTGCTCGACGGCATCATTGTGGCCTATCGAGACGGTACTCGGCACGGCATTGGAATGGATAGCGAGGACGAACTGATCTACGCTTGCAGTAGCGGTATTCCATTGACCTGGATGGATTCCAAAGTTGGCGAGTCCTTGGTGACGCCACGGCAGGGCAAGCCGGTCGAAGTCAATGCGCTGTGGTACAACGCGCTTCGTGCCATGCAGTCCTTCGCGGCCTTGCTTGGGAAAGCCCCCGACGCTTACCGCCGTTCGGCCGATCGTGTCCGGGCGAGTTTTTCGCGTTTTCAGCGTGAGGACGGACTCGGCCTGAAAGATGTCATCGATGGCCCCGACGGCAACGACCTGGCGTTGCGATCCAATCAAATCCTCGTCGTCAGTTTGCCGGATTCACCACTGACCGAGACGCAACAAGTCGAAGTCGTGTGTGTTTGTGGCCACGAACTGCTAACCTCGCATGGCTTGCGAACGCTGGGGCGACGTGATCCCGCTTATCATGGTCACTACCGAGGCGGAATTTATGAGCGTGACGAGGCCTACCA
>CAZWQC010000381.1:0-2888 GCA_964635785.1 uncultured Ectothiorhodospiraceae bacterium | reverse complement strand
TACCGGCGGGGCGGGTTTCATCGGTTGTAACTTCGTTCGCTTTCTGTTGACGGAAAGCGCGTTCGCCGGTCGGGTGATCAATTTGGACAAATTGACCTATGCCGGTAACCCAACGAGCCTAGTTGATGTGGCCGAGCAAGTCGGCGAGCGTTACGACTTTGTTCGCGGCGATATTGCCGACGCGGAGTTGGTTGAGCAGCTGGTTGCTGACTACACGATCGACACCGTGGTCAATTTTGCGGCGGAAACGCATGTCGACCGTTCGATTGCCGGCCCGGCCGCATTCATCCAAACCAACGTTGTCGGTACCGCGACATTGCTCGATGTTGTCCGTCGCTATTGGGGCGACCGGGACGATGTCTTGTTCCATCATGTCAGCACCGACGAGGTCTTTGGTTCGTTGGGCGACACGGGTCATTTCGTGGAAACGACACCGTATGATCCGCGCAGTCCCTATGCGGCATCGAAGGCAGCGTCGGATCATCTGGTTCGGGCCTATCAGCATACTTTCGGACTACCGACAACGATTTCCAATTGTTCCAACAACTACGGTCCCTTCCAGTTTCCGGAAAAACTCATTCCGTTGATAATCGAGAATATCCTTGTCGGTGCACCGCTGCCGGTTTACGGTGCCGGTACTAACGTTCGGGATTGGCTTTATGTCCAAGACCATAATCGCGCGGTGTGGACGATCCTGCAACATGGCCAAGTCGGGCGTTCATACAATATCGGCGGAGAAAACGAGTGGCGAAACATTGATTTGGTCGAGCGGCTGTGTGACGTGGTGGCGGTGAAGATCGGTCGAGAGCCAGCCGAGCTGCGTGGCCTGATCCGCTTCGTCAAGGATCGTCCGGGTCATGACCGCCGCTATGCCATCGATTGCAGTCGGATCAAACAGGAACTCGGTTGGCAACGGCAGGTCGATTTCGATGCTGGGCTTGCACGCACGGTCGACTGGTATTTGCAGCACCGCGACTGGGTGGATTCCGTCAAAAGCGGTGCCTATCGTGATTGGATCGCGCAGCACTATTTGTGGTGATCGAGCCAGGCAATCGGCTGACGTGAAGTCTATCAATACCTGTGCTCGGCGAACGGTTTCTATCGAAAACCGTTGATTGCAGCAAACCAACGATTCTCAAAAACTACGAACGATCGATGATGGAAATTGCCGGCATACGCTATTTGGAATTGGATCGGTTCATGGGCCTTTGGTACGAGATCGCCAGCATCGCCTACTTTACGCAGCGGCGTTGCGTTGGTAATACCACGGCGGAGTATACCACGCGCGACGATGGTTACATCCAAGTGCGGCACGCCTGCCAATGTCGAGACGGTAGCCAGACGCAGACCACCGGTATTGCGCGGGTTATTGATCCACTCGCCAATGCCAAATGGGAAGTGAGTTTTCTCAGCTTGTTCGGTACCGATATGTTTTGGGACGATTTTTGGGTACTGGACGTCGGTCAACAGTACGAATACGCCTTGATCGGGATCCCGAGCCGACGCAGAGGGTGGCTGTTGGCGCGACAACCCCATATCGCCGAGCCGACCGTGGCCAAGTGGCTGGGGTTGTTTGCGCAATTCGGGTACGATATCAAGTCGTTTCGACGGACCAAACAAACGATGGCGGTCGCTTAGTGGGTCAGCGCTGGGTATGTGCCTGACTCGCCGCGCCGATTGCCAAGTGGTTGCGGTGCTCGGCTGTGTAAAAATGACCTACGCGTCTTGACATTCCGTGCGTACTCGACCAACGGACGCATGGCGAAATCGTACAAGATGGACTACGGTTTTCTAGAGACAACGGCATTATCCCGCTTGCCCTGCGCGGATGCCGTAGGCAGACAACGTGCCCAACACTGAGGAGGTTCGGCGAAACCGTATGAGCAAGCTATCCGAACGGCGTCTTGACGAAAGAGTGCAACGCATCGAGCGGCTATTTATGCGAGTTATCGATGAGTCGCGGCAACCCCCGCAGCTTGGTGCCGTGATGCACTGTATCAGCGAAGATTTGTCGGCCAACGGCATGCGGGTCCAGGTGGCAGACCCTGTCGCTCTAGGGACCAAAGTGCAAGTCTGGATCAAGTTTTACGGCATAAAGGGTACCTTCATGCTCGAAGGCGAAGTGCGCTGGGTTCGGGATGACGGTGGTCCAGCGCGTTGGATTGGAGTGGAGTTCACCAAGGGGGATCGGGCGCTGGATCAATTGTGGCGGGGCTGGGATGAAATCGTCGCAGAAATTGCGTAGGATCCTGGCATTGCATTTTTCCACTCAACACACAGCGGAGATTGCCTGGATGCGGATGTATTCTCGGGTGGTTGTGGGCTTGGCAGCCGTGATTGAGCAGCGGAGCTCGGACGTCGCAAGTCTGGGGTACTTGCGAGTACCGCAAGTGATCTCGATCGGTTTGCTGTTGGCGGTGTCGGTGATGCCGGGTTCGGGGTTCGCGCAAGTCGAGGACGACGATTGGTTTTTCCCCTCACGTCCCCCACAACCGGATGGCGGCATTCACGAGGTGGTTGCCCCGGACGCAAAGACGGCTGAGCCTGAGACTACCGTGCCAGGCACCGATGACGGCGCAGCCGATGCGGATGGACTGGTTGGTGGAATGGTGGAGCGTACCACCGAGTACCGCGAATATACGGTGTCGGTCGATTTGCGCAAGTACTGGCGCAGTACCGATAATCGCGCCTTACGGGCAGTGTTGGAGCAAGTGAAGAACCTGACCCGTGCGGTTGGTCGCGATGGGGTTCCTTACCGTCAACACGCTTGGGCGGAGAGCTCGGACGCGGCGAACTTGCGCATTGGCATCGATTGCTCCCGCTCGATCTGGTACGTGTTTACCCGCGCTGGGCTGCCGTATAACGACAAAGACGAATACCTGCATACC
>CAZWQC010000380.1:0-2892 GCA_964635785.1 uncultured Ectothiorhodospiraceae bacterium | reverse complement strand
GGCAATGCCGGGATCGGGGTCGGCAACGCGATCGGCTCCAACATTGCGAATATCGGGTTGATTCTCGGTATTACGGCCATTGTCCGCGCACTCGATGTCGGTTCTCGGACCTTGCGGCGAGAAATGCCCATCATGATCGGC
The DNA here is from genome assembly GCA_964635785.1 of uncultured Ectothiorhodospiraceae bacterium. Lineage (GTDB taxonomy): Bacteria > Pseudomonadota > Gammaproteobacteria > CAYFSA01 > CAYFSA01 > CAYFSA01. The sequence continues at coordinate 2,751 of CAZWQC010000380.1, read as the reverse complement.
GTCACCTTGTTGGCGTATCTATTGGTTGCCGACCTTCATCTCGGCTTGGTCGACGGAGGCATCCTGATTCTCGGCATGATCGCCTTCCTTGTCTGGTTGGTTTACACCGCGGAACACGTCAGCCCGGACGACCCTTTGCAAACCGAGTTTCAACAAGAAATCCCCAGAGACGGACTCGGGCTCGGTCCATCAATCGTCTGGTTCGTCATCGGTTTAGCCTTGTTGGTGGCCAGCTCCAAGGTCTTGGTCTGGGGTGCTGCCGAAATCGCGACCATTTTCGGTGTCAGTGACCTGATCATCGGCTTGACCATTATCGCCATCGGCACCAGCCTACCTGAACTGGCTACCTGCGTCACGGCGGCAAGGAAGGGTGAGTCGGACATTGCCATAGGCAACATCATTGGTTCGAATCTTTTCAACCTATTGGCGGTATTGGCTTTGCCTGGACTCATCGCGCCCGGAACGGTGGAACCGGCTGTCATCAGCCGCGATTTCCCTGTCTTGGTCATCGTCACGATGGTTTTCGCCCTCACCGCCTACGGCCTCGACAAACACGGGCGCATCACCCGTTGGGAGGGGGGCTTGTTACTGCTAAGTTACGTTGGCTATCAAGGACTCCTTTACTACACCGCCACGCAATAGTTAGTCCAATGCAGTCGGCGACCCTGCCCCATCATTGCGACCATGATATTGGCGATGATCGATTAACGGAACTTGGCCGGGCCGTGTTACGCACGGAGATCGACGCACTCACGCAGCTGATCGAGCGTGTCGATGGTCATTTTGCCGACGCTTGCCGCTATCTGCTAGCCTGCCAAGGACGCATCGTGGTCCTTGGTATGGGGAAATCCGGGCATATCGGCAGCAAAATTGCGGCGACCTTGGCCAGTACCGGTTCGCCCGCTTTCTTCGTCCATCCCGGCGAGGCCAGTCATGGCGATTTAGGCATGATCGTTAAAGGCGACGTCGCCTTGGCCTTGTCGAACTCCGGTCAAACCGACGAAATTCTGACCATTGTTCCCCTTATCAAGCGCCTGGGTGTACCGTTGCTGGCCATGACCGGTGACCCGGATTCGCCACTTGCGCAAGCTGCCGATTGCCATCTCGATGTGAGTGTGCCCAGCGAGGCCTGTCCGTTAGGCTTGGCCCCAACGGCCAGCACGACTGCGGCCTTGGCCATGGGTGATGCTCTCGCGATCGCCTTGCTAAAGGCCCGTGGTTTCACAGCCGAGGATTTCGCCCGTTCCCATCCCGGTGGCAAACTTGGCCGGCGTCTTCTCTTGCATGTTGGCGACATCATGCACCGGAACGACCGTATCCCGATGGTCACCGAAGCAACGCCGCTCACCTCTGCGCTGTTGACGATCTCCAAACTCGGACTCGGTTTTGCTGTGGTCGTCAACCACGAGCGATGCGTGATCGGCGTATTCACCGACGGAGATTTGCGCCGGACCATTGACCGCGGCTTGGATATTCGGGCCGTCAGCATCCGCGATGTTATGACCTGCCCATGCAAAACCGTCACAGCCGAATGGCTTGCGGTAGAAGCGCTCAAGCTGATGGAAGATCACCAAATCAATGCGTTACCGGTCGTGGATGATAGCGCCAAGCTGATCGGCGCCTTCAACATGCACGACTTACTGCGCGCCGGCGTCGCCTAGGCGTCAACGAAATCGGTTACGCTGTCGTGCCAAACAAGCCTCGCCACCAGCGCCGTCGATTGTTCGCCAATGCAGGTCGTAACGGCAGTTCCGTCGGTTGCAGTTTGGACAGAACCCAACCCGGTAACGGTGGTTGCCGACTGCTGCCGCAGACTGCGCCGAGGTTGTTCGGATCGAATATCTTGACGAAACTGGGCCCGACGGGATCATCGACATAAACAATACCGCAGTAACGCTCATCGTGCTCGCGGCGTAACATCAGGTCAATTTCATCGACAAACCGCAACACGACCTCTGGCATCGCAGGCTTCTCGGGTGGCGGTTCGCCAACGGCATAAACATACCAACCACCGGCCGCATCGGCCCGCAAACGCTCCCAGAGGTGGTCCAGCTCACGCCATTGCAAAAGGTTTTTGAACCGCCCATAGAAGGCGGTTCGAAACGCGGTTGTCTCGGGCATCAGATGAACAAGCAAATATCGCTTTCACCGGCGAACTCGAAGAAAGTGGCCGCACCACCATACTCGACCCCATCGATGAAATCCGACGTTGGCATCTCGAACAAGTCGACGGTCATTTGACAAGCCACCAGCTTCACCTCGGCCTCGAGGCACAGCTCGCGCAACTCCTCGAGACTGGCAACACCCTTGGATTTCATTTTCCGTTTCATCATCACCGTCATGATATCTTGCATGAACGGCAGTGCTTGTACCATAACAGGCATCGGAATCGGCATGGGCATACCGGGATTACCGAGCGAGGTCACCTTCAGGTTGAGCTTCTTCTTCAACAGCTGCAGGCCATAAAAAGTGAAGAAAATCTGGCTTTCGTAGCCCAACGCCGACGCGGTTGATGCCAAAATAAACGGTGGATAGCCCCAATCGAGGGTGCCTTTGGTTGCGATGATTGCGAGTTTCTTCTCAGTCATGTCAGCCTTCTCTTGTGCAGGGTCTAGGTCTATTTGGAAAAAGACGTGATCTGTGGGAAGCTACGGTTGCGGTCGCAAGATGTCAAGCTATCCAAAATGGACGGTGCGGCACCGGGAAACGGCGTTTGCGGCGTCACCCAACCCCTGTCGCTTTGTCATGCGG
>CAZWQC010000379.1:2314-2903 GCA_964635785.1 uncultured Ectothiorhodospiraceae bacterium | reverse complement strand
ATGCTGCCTCAGCGTTGCGTCAATTGACCGAAACCTATCAGGTTGGGTTTGTGATCGGCGAGTTCGGTAGCACCGGGCGCGGACTCGGGCTCTTGGAGCAACTGCGACCCGATGGCGTGAAGCTCGATCCCATGCTGTTGCACGACATCGGCAACCAGCCCCAGCAACAAGAACGGCTCGAACAATTGACCACCGCCGCGCACACGGCGGGGGTCGAGATTACGGCGGTTGGCGTGGAAACCGCCAACACCCTCGCGATTCTCTGGCATTATCGCGTGGACCTGATCCAGGGTGATTTCTTGCGTCCACCCGCGGCGTTGATGGATTTTGATTTTGCGATGGGGGCGTGACCCTGTGCTGACTTACCACCAGCCGCCGCTGAAGGGGATGACGTCGACCCATTCGCCTGCCTCAACCGACCCTTGTTCTGCCGGTAATACGATGAGGGCATTGGCTGCGGTGATGGAGGTCAGCCGATGAGAGCCTTGTGCGCCGGAGCTCTTGACTTCGAATTGGCCACAGCGATCCTGACGAAAGATGCCACGCTGATGGTCGACCCGGCCAGGGCGTTTTTTCAATTGGGTCGTGC
>CAZWQC010000379.1:0-2304 GCA_964635785.1 uncultured Ectothiorhodospiraceae bacterium | reverse complement strand
GGGCGCGAAGCGTGAGCACTGGCGCGATGGAGGCACCCGCCAGGCGCAACAGCGCAGGGCGAACCAGTTGCTGGAAGCTCACCATGACCGAGACCGGATTGCCCGGTAAGCCGAAATACCAGGCTTGGTCGATGGCCGCGCAGAGGAATGGGTGGCCGGGTTTCATGGCGACTTTCCAAAATTCGATGCGACCGAGTTCGCTGACTGCGGTCGGTAAGTAATCGGCCTTGCCTGCAGAGACGCCGCCGCTGGTGATGACGACATCGGCTGTCGCAGCCGCATCCTTGAGCACGGTGCGAATCATGGCGGGGTTGTCAGGAATCAAGCCCAGATCGATGGGCTGGCAACCGCAACGTTGCAGTAACGCGCGCAGGCTAGGCCGGTTGCTGTCGTAAATTTGGCCCGCAGCGAGAGGCTGCCCGGCCGCGACGAGTTCATCGCCGGTCGAGAAAAAGGCAACGCGCGGACGCTGGAAAACCGTGCATTCGGTCACGCCAAAGCTGGCCATCAAGGCGATTTCGGCCGGTCCAAGGCGAGTTCCGGTGGTTAGGTAGGTTTGCCCGGTCGCTAACTCCTCGCCGGCCGCACGCACATGGTCACCGCGGCGGTGGTTTGAGCCGATGACCACGCGGTCGGCGCTGACCTGAGCGTCTTCTTGCATCACGACGGTATCCGCGCCGTTTGGTACGAACGCGCCGGTGGTGATGCGAACGCATTGACCGGATACCACGGTTCCTGACCAAGGATGGCCGGCTCGCGCCTCGCCCACCAGGGTCAACTGCCTTTCGCCAGTACTCGGCAAGTCGTCGCCGCAAACGGCGTAACCGTCCATGGCGGCGTTGGCGGCGGTTGGGATCGCAAACGGCGCGTGCACCGGCGCGGCGAGAATTCGATCCAGGGTATCGGCGAGCGTGACGCGTTCGTGTCGGGGCAGCGGCTGCACGAGGTCGGTGATACGGGCCTGTGCGGCGGTAACGGAGAGATTGGTCGGAACGTCGGTGAAGTCGATCGAACCGGACTCTGTCGGCTGTTGCATGGCTTATCCGTGAGCGTTAGGTGAAACAATATTCGCAAATGAAATCGGCGATGGCGACAGTGTCGGCCAGGGCGAACGTGGGTAAACGGGTCGGAACCGGCAAGGGTGCATCGGTCGCGACGGCGACGATGGTCGGATCATCGGGAAACATCAAGGGATGACCAAGACTTGGCCGATGCAGTTCGATCTTCGGAAATACTTCGTTTTTCGCGCCCTCGACGAGCACGAGGTCGGACAAGGCAGGATCGAGCTGGGCCAATAAGGCCGGCAGGGACCAGTCCTGTGGTGTCGTGTGCTCGGTGATCACTGCCCAGCGTTGGGCCGCCGTGATCATGATCTGGTTTGCCCCAGCCATGCGCAAGGCATAGCTATCTTTGCCGGGGCGATCGATCTCGAAATCATGATGGGTTTGCTTGATGACCGCAACGCGGATGTCACGATCGCGCAGCAGTGGCAGCAGGTTCATCAACAGGGTCGTCTTGCCGGTACCGCTGAACGCGGCCAAACCGAGCACTGGCCGCCCGAACGGGTTCGTCGCCAACGGTGTGGTTCTGTTCATTGAGTCATTGGTCGCCCCCGCGTTTTCTGCGGGGATGCCGGATGCGCGACACCAAACCGGTAAAACCCAGTTTGCTTTATCGACAACGCGATCGACTGGACGCAATGATCTGGTGATCGAAGTCGAATACCAGCATGCTATCATCATTCGACAATCTGATGTAAGGAGAACCATTTTGGCTGTTCGACCGTTTGCCAACGGCGGTGTCCACCGCTTTCGGTTGCCGATGCTGTTCGCGATCCCGATACTTTCCGTGTTCTTGTCTGTGACGGTCCACAGTAGCGCGGGTCGTGTGGCGCTGTTGCTGGAGATCGACGGGGCCATTGGCCCGGCGACGAAAGATTACATGATTCGCGGGCTCGAGCAAGCCCAAGCCCGCGCCGCCGAGCTGGTCATTATTCGCATGGATACTCCAGGCGGCTTGGATTCGTCCATGCGCGATATGATAAAAGCGATTCTGAACTCCCCGGTCCCGGTGATGACCTATGTTGCGCCCGGGGGTGCGCGTGCCGCCAGCGCTGGGACTTACCTCCTTTATGCCAGCCACGTCGCAGCGATGGCGCCGGCGACCAACCTCGGTGCGGCGACGCCGGTGGCGATCGGCGGTTTGCCCGGTTTGCCAAGTGAGCCGGAACAAACCGAGGACGAGCAAAAAAGCGAAACCAAACCGACAAGTGGTGAAGACGCCATGGGACGCAAGCGCGTCAAC
>CAZWQC010000378.1:0-2918 GCA_964635785.1 uncultured Ectothiorhodospiraceae bacterium | reverse complement strand
GGAACAAAAAGATGTCCGCGCTGGCGTAAGGCCGGGCGAGCTGATCGCCGACCTGCATACCGCAAAACACGAAATCCGGGTTCTGCGCTTTTAAGTTGGCTGCCATCGGTCCGTCGCCAACCAAGATAAAACGGGCATCGGGCCGGCCGGTTTGCATCGCGCGAAACGCGGCAACGGCGAGGTCGAGGTTTTTCTCGGGGGCGAGCCGGCCGACGTAGAGGATGGCGGGACTGTCGGCGGCTACGCCCCAAGCACGGCGCAACGCGAGCTGGCGGTGCCCGGGATGAAACAACGAGGTATCGACCCCACGGGCGAGGACTCGGCAATTGCGAAAGCCACGGGTGCTCATCCGTTGCCGCAGTTCTTCGGTCGGCACCAGTGTTGCCTGCGAGCGATTGTGAAAACGTTTAAGCAAGGCCTGGATGATTGGCGCAAGCAAACCGATTCCGTAATACCGACTGTAATGATCGAAATGGGTGTGAAAGCCGGTAACGGTCGGTACCCGCAAGCGTCGAGCGAGGGCTAGCGCGTAAGCACCGAGTGGGCCTTGGGTGGCGATGTACATCGCGTCCGGTGCGAACCGTTGGAGTGCGGATTTCAGTCGCTTGCCGATCGGTAAGCCGAACCGCAAGGATTTATACGTGGGCAACGGAACGCCGGGAACGAGCACGGTTTCGATGCGCTCGTTGGCATGGTGGCGATCGAACCGGCCTTGGCGCGGTCGTACCAACAAAATCCGATGGCCTCGCTGACCGAGATGAGTGATCCATTGCCGTAACGTCAAGGCAACGCCGTTGATTTCCGGGGGATAGGTTTCGGTGACCACGGCTAAGCGCAGATGCCGGTACGGTGGCCGGTTCAAGTGGGTGGGAGTCACCATCGTGGCTGAGGTGGCGATGGCTTCGGCACAACGATGCATTGCCTACATTCCGTGCTGGTGTTGGGATCGGGTGACCGGTTCGTCGGCGAAACCAATGACTTCGGCGACCGCTTGCTGAGTACGTGCGGCGAGATCACGGCGGTCGCAGCCCTCGCTCGGAATGACGGGACAAAAGGTAACAATGACGGTGATGTGGGGTTCCACTAGCAAACGCAGCAGATGCGGCAGCAGCGAATCGCTGCCGACAAACGGGACGATGGGGTTGGGTTGGCCGTTTGCGAGGGGGTAGTGGATGGCGACCGGTTGGATGGAGCGTTTGGCCAGGCTGGCGGCAGCGAACAGACGCGGTCGAAACCGCTTGAGCTCTTGGCCGTTGCCGGTCGTGCCTTCGGCAAACACAATAATGCTACGACCGCGGCGCAGGTACCAAGTAATTTGCTCGATGGTTTGACTGGCGGCATGACGTTCGCCGCGTTGAATAAACAAGGTGCCAGCCGCCGCCGCAAGCCAGCCGATGACCGGCCAGCGGCGGACTTCCAGTTTTGAGACCAGATGCGCTGGCGTGAGGCCGCGCAGTACCGGAATGTCGAGCCAGGAAACGTGGTTGGCGACGAAAAGGGTGGGGCTCTCGGTCGGGATGCCACGCATCTCGACACGGAGGCCGAGGATGCGGCACAGCCGCTGATTCCACCATCGCACAATCCGTTCGTAGCGGGCGCTCACATCACCGGCACGGGCGCGTCCGAACAGTCCGGTAAGCAAGAGGCCGTGCAGCAAGTGGATGGCAATGCGGGCCAGCCTAAGCGTGCGTCTGAGGTGTTTCATTCCATACGCTGCGTTGATAGAGATCGCGCCGCAGAAAATGGCGGACATACCGCGGATTGGCTTTGTTGAGATCCAATAATACGAACACATCGGCAACGTTGAAAGCCTCGTCCCAATAAGGTTCGCCGCAGACTTGCACGCCGAGGTGCAAGTAGGCCTTGAGCAACGGCGGTAGGCTAAATTGGGTGGGCAATTCCCCGTCGAGGTCCGGTAAGCCGCGTTTCGGTACGACGCGTAACGATTCGGCCGACATGAAGCGGTCACGTAAACGTCGCATAATGGCCTGTGCCTGGTACCCTCCGTCGGTCATGCCAATGCTGGCACAGCCCATCATATAGTCGATCTCGTGCACGGCCATGAATTGGGCGAGGCCAGACCAAAGCACACCGATTGCGCTGCCGGTGCGGTAGTCAAAACGAATGCAGGTGCGCCCGATCTCCATAAAGCGACCTTTGAGGCGGCGAATGGCGGCGATATCGAATTCGCTTTCGGAGTAGTAGCCGCCGGCCCTGACCGCGTCGCTGTCCAACAACATGCGGGTGCTCCCGACGACTTGTCCGGTAGCGGTGTCCCGTACCAATAAATGATGGCAATAAGGATCATAGCTGTCTGCGTCGAGATCGCTGTCGCCATGAACTTGCGCGCCCATCTCGGTCGCGAAGACATGGTAGCGTAGCGCTTGGCTGGCGCGCACGTCTTCTTCGGACGCGGCCAAGGCGACGACGAGACCACGATCGTGCGCGGGCGAGCCCGCATTGTCTTTGGCAGGCGCTGCGTTACGCACAATCACGGGCCCTGGCTATAGTGTAACGGTTCATCGTATGCGCGTCCCGTTTCGTTTGGTTTACTGATAACTTACATTAGTATTTCATGCGCGTCACGTCTATGTTTCGAACCGACCTCATGAGCGCTTGGATTTTCGTGCTTGCGGCAACAATCCGGCGGTGATCAGCGGTTAGGACGGTTCGCGGTTTGGCATGGATCCATCGGCACATGGTTCGCAAAGTACGGGAGTCGAGGTGGGCTATGCAAGGGTTAACGAACCGGGGCTTGGCGGATTGTCGCCAGCCTTTCGGGAAGGAACGTGTGGGGGAAGGGTTGTTGGCAAGGCGTGTTGGGCTCGAGCGACCTCCGCTGCAGCCAACGCGCCAACAAGGTGCGCGACGTCGGCAATGGTGGTGCAAACTGAGGGCGGCGGGTGTCGTTTTGGGGC
>CAZWQC010000377.1:0-2918 GCA_964635785.1 uncultured Ectothiorhodospiraceae bacterium | reverse complement strand
CGCCCTGCCGAACGTTCTAGCGCCATGGCAGAATCGGCAACCCGGTAACGGGATTGCCGCTTCACCGCTCGATTCGCTCAGCCGTGCCGCAAACAGCTCGACTACCGGCAACCGCAGCGCGATGACACCGGAACGTGTGTCGTCTCGGTGCTTACAAAAGTCAACAGCGTCCCATCACTGGAGCAACCGGCGTCTTCAGTGTGTTGCCGAACTTCAAGGCTCCGCGAATCTCCGCAAAACGGCTGACGACGGAGCCGCCAAGGCAAAGCCGCGGCACCCGCGATAACCGTGAATCGCAAAAAAGGTCGGTAGGATACGTCGAATTGGCCCTTGGGTTCAAAGGGTAGGCCAAGATTGGTCGGTATTTTTTCCGGACTGCCGCCTAATCGGCGGATAACACACTGACTTCATAGGACAATATTGCAATACCGGGATCGGCGAGGTAGAAGCTGATCGTCTCGGTTGCGGCGGGGGCAAGTCGTTGCTTATCCGTTGCTCGATCGCCCAAGTACTGTGCCGGGCGGATGATTGCGCCGGCCGCCGGTTGACCATGTCGATCGAGGAAGACCATCCGCAACCGCGGCCAGGGTTGCGCGTGTACGGCATCGTTGTACAAAGCGATGCTAACACCCAGCACATCGGAACGATGAGCCAGCGGTTGGACCCGATGCGAAACCAAACGAAGCCGATCCGGCCGTGACGGATGGGGCAAGTGCTCATCGAAGACGGCATAGACCGAGCCTGCTGCCCAACGCAAGACCCGCTCTCCCAGATTCGACGAACCGGCGAACAGCGCAATTTGCGTTGTCAGCAAAAGCAGCAGCCCGAACGTCGCGAAAGACCACCCCAGGTTTGGTTGCGGGCTTGCACGAACCAGGTCCTCGGCGAACAACACATCGACGGGATACGCAAGCGTCGAACGATCACCCATCACACTGAAACCATTGAACTCCCAACCACAGGCGGCACAGCGCAAGTGCCCGGCAGCGACTTTAAGTTGCAGCAGGGCAACGTGGTGGTGCTGTCCGCAACCTGGACAGATCAGCCGCACTGCCTAACGTTCGCCATGATATCGTTGCCCTGACAGCAATACCCACGCTTCCTCGCCAACCACCGGGGCAACAAAACGAAATCGAGGCGCATACGCGGCCGTGACGACATCGGCTTGTCCCGCCAATAAACCCGCAAGGACCAACTGCCCACCGGGTCTTACCAATTCGGCAAACGTGTCGGCCAATTCGATCAACGGTCGAGCCAGGATATTCGCGATGAGCAAATCGGCCGCGAGCGGCGGTAACTCCTCCGGGGCCGCAGGGTACAAATCGCCGGGCCGAATCCCGTTCCGCTCGGCGTTCGCCAGTGTTGCCCGTAAGGCCTGCGGATCATTGTCGACCATCCAGGCGTGTCGGGCGCCGAGCTTCAGTGCGGCAATACCGAGAATCCCGCTGCCGCAGCCGTAATCGACCACCAAGGCACGTTGTGGTGTATGCACCGCCAACCATTGAAGACACAACCGAGTGGTCGGATGCGTCCCGCTACCGAATGCCAGTCCTGGGTCGAGCAGGATATTGACCGCTTGCGGTCGGGGTGGCTCGCAATGGCTTGGGATCACCCAGAGGTTTTCACCAAAGCACATCGGCCCATAATCGTTAGTCCACGCCAGTTCCCAATTCTGCTCGGCCAGCACGCCTTGCGAAAAGGTCGCATCGGCGAATGCGGGCATCTCGATGAGCTGCGCGATCACTTGGTCGAGATCGGCTGTCGCCACAAACAGGCCAGTGACAACGGTTCTCGGCCACACCGGGGTTGTGCCGACGGCGGGCTCCAAAATCGGCGTATCCCCGGCATCGCGACAACTTACGGAGACTGCGCCCGCGGCAAGCATGGCATCTTCCAGGGTCTCGACGGCGGCGGCGCCGATGCAAGCTGACAATTGTCGCCAAGCCAAAGGTCACAACCCTAATTTGCGTTCCAAATAATGAATGTCCACTCCGCCATCGATAAACGCGGTGTCGCGCATGATATCAAGCAATAAGGGAATGTTCGTTTTGATACCGTCCACAACGACTTCACCCAATGCACCGCGCATTCGTGCAATCGCGGTCTCGCGAGTCGGTCCATACGCGATCAATTTGCCGATCATGGAATCGTAATACGGTGGGACCGTGTAGCCGTTGTAAAGATGAGAATCGACGCGAATTCCCGGTCCACCCGGTCCGTGATAATGCTTGATACGCCCTGGACTTGGCACGAAGGTTTGCGGATCCTCGGCATTGATCCGACACTCCAAGGCATGCCCTGTCAATTGGACGTCTTTTTGCTTTATGGCCAACGCCTCTCCCGCGGCGACTTCCAACTGCGCTCGCACCAAATCGAGGCCAGTCACAATTTCCGTGACCGGATGCTCGACCTGTAAACGCGTATTCATCTCGATGAAATAAAATTCGCCTTTCTCGAACAGAAACTCGAACGTACCCACGCCGCGATAATTGATCCGACGACACGCATCGGCCACCCGCGAACCAATCTTGTTGCGTTGCTTTTCGGTGATCCCCGGCGCAGGCGCTTCCTCGATCACCTTCTGATGGCGACGTTGCATGGAACAATCCCGTTCCCCGAGATGAATCGCATTGCCTTGGCTGTCGGCCAAAACCTGAAACTCGATATGGCGTGGCCGTTCCAGGTAACGTTCCATATACAACCTCCCATCGCCAAAAGCGGCTTGGGCCTCGGCGCGGGTCAGGGAAACCGCGTTGAGCAAACCCGCTTCGGTTCGAACGACCCGCATACCACGACCGCCCCCGCCCGCAGCAGCCTTGACAATCACCGGGTAACCGACCGCGCGCGCAAGATTCAAGTTAAATTCATCGTCCACGGTGCTCAGCGGTCCGTCCGAGCCCGTCACGCAGGGCACCCCG
>CAZWQC010000376.1:0-2921 GCA_964635785.1 uncultured Ectothiorhodospiraceae bacterium | reverse complement strand
AGGGCAGGCCGGTTCGGGTTCTGAACGCGGCCAGTTCGACGGCCATCGCCTGCAATGGTTGGTAATGCGGATCGGTCGGGTCGTCGCAGTGACAATAGGCAATGGTGTGTTCATCGCAAAACCGGGCTAGGGTATCGATGTGGCCATCCGTGTCGTCACCGAGCAGCCCACCGTGGCGCAACCATAAAAACCGATCGATACCAAGGCGTTCACGCAGACGCGCGGCGACAGCTTCCTCGGTCATACTCGGATTCCGGGTCTCGCTGATCACGCAGGCAGCGTTCAACAGCAACGTGCCGTTGCCATCGCAGTCGATGGCGCCGCCTTCGAGCACAAAACTGTCGGATTCGATGACAGCATCGCCAAACCATCCCGCGGCATGCAATCGCGAGGTGATGGCATTGTCTCGATCAGCTGGATATTTTCCGCCCCAGCCATTGAAGCGGAAATCGACAAGTCGGGTTCCAGCGGATGTTGCAACGGTGATTGGACCATGATCACGGGTCCAGCAGTCATTGGCTGGCGCATGGGCGATGTGCAAGCGAGTCGGGTCGATTTTGCTACGCGCCAACGTCGCACGCACCCGATTTTCATGGAGCCGATCGGCACAGACAACGAGCATTGCCTCACGTGCGAGGATCTCACGGGCAATGTTCGCGTAACAGGCCTCGACGCTGGGTAACTCGGCTTGCCATGGCCCATCGGGTTGCGGCCAGGTCAGCATGACCCCAGTCTGCGGCTCCCATTCTGCGGGTAAACGGCGGCGTTGCACGCTCATGCTGGGCCATCCACGATTTTCCACGCCAGTTTTTCCCCAGCGCGGATGGGCACGATGACATCATTGCCAGCGGCTATCGCGGTGGGCATGGTCCAGGACTCTTTCTGTAAGTGACAGCGGCCATCGTTGAGCGGGAGCCCATAAAATCTTGCGCCGAATTCGCTGGCAAAACGCTCGAGATGGTCGATGGCGTCGTACTCGGCAAAGACCTCGGTGTATAACTCGATGGCGGCCGGGGCATTGAAAATACCAGCCCGAACGTTTTCCGTCTCTTTGGCCGAGCGCGGATGAGGCGCGCTATCGGTACCTAAGAAAAAGCTCGGATCGCCGCTCAAGGCGGCTTCGATCAGCGCGCGACGATGATGTTCGTGTTTGAGCACCGGCAGGCAATACAAATGTGGGTGGAAACCATCACGGAACAGATCGTTACGGGTATACAGTAAATGGTGCGGCGTCAAGGTACCGACCACGCGATGTCCGGCTTGGCGCACGAAGCTGACGCCCTCGCGGGTGGTGACGTGTTCCAGCACGACCCGTAGGTCTGGGAGACGGTCCAGCAATGGGCCAAGAATGCGTTGAATAAACGCTTGTTCTCGCGTAAAGATGTCCTCTTTGGGATCGTTGACCTCACCATGAACCAACAACGGCATGCCATATTCGGCCAGGGCCTCGAGGGTTGGCCAGCAGGTTTGCCAATTGGTGATGCCATCTTGTGAATTGGTGGTGACGCCGGCCGGATAGAGCTTGACCCCGACGACGAAATCGGTGGCTGCCGCCGTGGCAATGGTTTCGGGTGTGGTTTGTTCGGTGAGATACAACGTCATCAAAGGACGGAACGCGCTGTCTTGGGGTAATGCGGCAAGGATGCGATCGCGATAAGCGGTAGCATCTGCGACCGTCGTGATCGGTGGGTTCGTGTTCGGCATGACCACCGCGCGCGCGAAACGTGCGATGGTATAAGGCAGGACAGCTTCAAGCATAGCGCCATCGCGCAGATGCAAATGGCAATCGTCGGGGCGGCGAATGGAGAATGTCATGGCGGCTTTAAGTGATTGAAATGGGAGTCCGCCCGGTTCGGCATGATTGGCATAACCGGTCGCTTGTGTGTTATCGGCGAGTTTATCACAACTGAGTCCGAACAACGCAGTGGTTTGGCAGCAAGACCTCGATGGATCGACGAAGATTAACCCACGTCATGCCCTTATCAATCGTTGCATCAGTTGTTGTGTTTTTACCCTCGCAGAGGGCAGGGAGACAGCTTGCAATGGCTGAGTTGGATTGGGTTTGGTCTACCCTAGGCCGGTTCCATCGGCTAACATAACGATTCCTAACTCGTGTAGCCGAAGGTCACAAAACGACTTGGTTGGCCATCACGAGCACTTGTTGGGCGCTTGTTGAGATAGCGGAACCCTTTGCTGGGTGGGTCGCCAATGAGACGTCATCCTTATGTGTTGAAACCGATGATTGAGTGGGAGTAGGTATGGCAACTCGCGGTGTAAATAAAGTGATACTGATTGGTAATCTGGGGGCCGATCCAGATGTTCGATATATGGCCAGTGGCGATCCGGTTGCGAATATCAGGTTGGCAACAGGTGACGTTTGGAAAGATCGAAATACGGGAGAGCAAAAAGAACGGACTGAATGGCACCGCGTTGTTTTCTTTGGGAAGCTCGCCGGCGTTGTCGAGCAGTATTTGCGCAAAGGCTCCAAACTCTACGTCGAGGGACGATTACAAACCCGTCAATGGACAGATCAGAACGGCCAAGACCGCTATACCACCGAGGTGGTGGTCGATCAAAGCGGCACAATGCTCATGCTCGATGGCCGCGGTAGCGGCACAGCGGATTTCCCTGACCGCGCGCCAACGCCTGTGCCACCCATGCCAAGCGATGGCACCGGTGATGGCCCAATGGTTAGCCGTAAGGAACAGGATACTGGGATGCGCGATGACTTTGCCGACGATGTGCCGTTTTAAGGACGCAGCTCAGACGAGTTTCGTCAAACGCAGTCCGGTAAGCCCCGTCTTGCGGGGCTCTTTCGATTGATCGAAATCGTACGGTATGCATCGCGGACCAATTGGCGCTGCCGTCATTTGCCTGACGCTTAAAGTGGACGCGAAGCCCCGGTAGGGTGACATCGTGTG
>CAZWQC010000375.1:2097-2929 GCA_964635785.1 uncultured Ectothiorhodospiraceae bacterium | reverse complement strand
ATATCGAACAATATCCCATGATCCGTCACGGGAACAGTCACAACCGATGCGCTCGCTCGAATCAGTAGCGACCGGGCACCGATATCACCGGAAAGCTGGGCCAAGTCGGCACCGAAACGATGAGCAAATGCTACCGGATGGCCTCGTTGGCCGCGATAAACCGGAACCGCGATCGGCGCCCCATCGGCCAATGCCTTAGCGACCGCGGCCATGGTGCAGGTCAGCACGTAAGGCATATCGGCAAGCATGATCAACCATCCGCTGGCGTTGGGCGTGTTGGTCACGCCGCAGGCAATACTGCTGCCGATGCCGGCGTCAGCATGGTGATTGAACGCGACGGTGAAGCCGCGCTTGGCCAGCTCAGCGGCGAGATCACTGTCCTGCGGTCGGAGTACCACGCAACGGGCTAATTCGGTCGCACGCAAGCGATCGGCAGTGGCCAATAACATCGGTGGTCCATCCGCCAGCCGATGGCGACGTTTGTCAGTGCCAAACCGGCGGCTAAAGCCAGCCGCCAACAACAAACCAACGACGCTCAGTTCATTGGGACTCGAGCGACGGCGATCGTTGCGTCGCGATGATTGCAGTCGCATCCGATGTGTCCGATCTCGCTCCGGTTGGTGTCGGCCGGTCGCATGCCGTTAGCCATAGAACCGCAACCAATCCCAAGACAACACTGCCACGCCAGACAAGATGGAATAAATAGTTGAGCACCGCGTTCACCTCCATTTCGCTACCCTTTGGTCGATGGCAGCGACGATAGCAGAAGTCGCGCATCGGTGCATGTGAAATTCGCGTCACCGCGCCTGCTACGGGATAGGAATCGGTCCAA
>CAZWQC010000375.1:0-2087 GCA_964635785.1 uncultured Ectothiorhodospiraceae bacterium | reverse complement strand
CTGGTTGGGAAAGAAAAGTTTTTGCAGAAAATCCTTCTGCTGCGTCCCTGCCCGCGCAGGAAACAGGGCTGCAAGAACGTATGAAACGGTTGATAAGACGTGTTAGCCTCGCATGGCCAACGGTTGCTCCGGGAGGGTCGCAGCATGGATACCATCGCACCCACCTTGGCGAATGGCGTCAACTTGCGACCGGGTTTGGCGCAATGAGTTTTGCATGCCGTGGTGGGATGTCGGCAGAAACGGCTTGGGGGCGGTCTTCGCTGATTATCGACGATTTAAGGAGACACGTTTTGTTGTCCTTACTGACAAAAGCGGATCATCAGCGGGCCTGGCTTGCGACCCATTTGGGGTTGGTCCGGGTTCCGGGGAATAGGTCAGTGAGGCGATCACCGTGACAACACCGACCGTGATCCATTGGTTTCGGCAAGACTTGCGCTTGACGGATAACCCGGCGCTAAATGCTGCAGCGGCGCGGGGTACGGTCCTACCCGTCTATATTTGGGATGCAAAGACTGCAGGTCGGTATTGTCCAGGTGCCACGAGTCGCTGGTGGTTGCATCATTCGTTACAGGTCCTCGATCGCTCACTGCATGGCCGGCTGGCGGTGTTCGCGGGTGATGCGGAATCGGTTCTCTTGTCGCTGGTAAAGCAGTATTCGATTGCCGCGGTTTTTTGGAACCGCTGTTACGAACCTTGGCAAATCGAGCGTGACAGCCGATTGAAACAGACGCTCACCAAGCACGGCCTAGACGTCCGTAGTTTCAACGGCTCGCTGTTATGGGAACCCTGGTCGCTAGCCAAACGCGACGGTCAGCCCTATCGGGTTTTTACGCCGTTTTACCGCAAAGGGTGCTTGCAAGCGCCACCACCGCGAAATCCGCTTCCTCAACCCAGTGATCTCGCCTTGGCGGCCATTGCACAGGGAACAACACGCATCGATGCGTTGGGATTAACACCTCGAATTCCTTGGGATAAATCTTTGCGCCCGCATTGGACCATCGGCACGGCCGGCGCATGGCAACGTCTGCAAAGCTTCCTCGACAACGGCCTTCACGATTACCAGGATGGTCGTCAATTCCCGGCCCAGAATGCCATCTCCCGGCTCTCGCCACACCTGCATTTCGGCGAGATTTCACCGCATCAGGTCTGGGAGAGGGTGCGAGCGCTGCCTCACGATGGCAATGTCGATCATTTTTGCAGCGAGCTCGGCTGGCGCGAGTTTTCCTACAACCTACTCTATTTCAACCCCACCTTGCCTGAACGAAATCTACAAAGCCGTTTCGATCGGTTTCCCTGGATCGATGACCAAGCAGCATTGCAGGGCTGGCAACAGGGGCAGACTGGTATTCCCATTGTCGATGCCGGCATGCGGGAGTTGTGGCAAACGGGTTTCATGCACAATCGTGTGCGCATGATAGTCGGCTCGTTTCTGGTGAAGAATCTCTTGCTGCATTGGCAACATGGGGAACGCTGGTTCTGGGATTGCCTGGTCGACGCCGATCTCGCCAACAATAGTGCCGGTTGGCAATGGGTTGCCGGGTGTGGCGCCGACGCCGCACCGTATTTCCGCATTTTCAACCCTGTCCTCCAAGCCCAGAAATTCGACGCCGCCGGCATCTATACCCGGCGCTATGTACCGGAATTGGCCGAACTACCCGACAACTACCTATTTCGCCCCTGGGAGGCACCCACCGAGGTCCTACGCACGGCGGGTGTTGTCTTGGGTAAGACGTATCCGTGGCCCGTGGTTGATCTGAAAACCTCACGGCAACGGGCACTCGACGCGTTCCACGCTTTATGAGGAAGGGGAAATGAGGTGTGTCGGGTAGAGTTCCTGTGCCAACCGGGTCGATGGAGGCGGCCAATTCGTTGGGGCGGCTGGTGACCGGCGAACACCAAAATGATCAACGTTGTTTCGCGTCCGAGTTCGATTCATCGACCACCGTTTCCGCCAAAGCCGCCAGCATGACCGTCGCGAAGCTGCCTGGGGGGAGTTCCATCGATACCACGGCTGAATGCCGGTTCTGCCAGCGCCACGCTAGATTCTTCGGCATCATCCGCAAGGCCCGCCGGTCGGCGGCCATCTT
>CAZWQC010000374.1:1550-2941 GCA_964635785.1 uncultured Ectothiorhodospiraceae bacterium | reverse complement strand
GGTGGAGACGCCGAGGCGGAGAAAGTGGCGGAGCAAACCGAGTTCGACGTGGTCATGAAGAGCTTTGGGGCAAACAAAGTGGGGGTCATCAAGGTCGTCCGGGCGATAACGGGCTTGGGGCTGAAGGAGGCAAAAGCGCTAGTGGAAGGTGCGCCCGCGAGTGTAAAAGAGGCGGTGAGCAAAGAAGAAGCCGAGGATATCAAGAAACAGTTGGAAGAAGCGGGTGCGGAGGTGGAATTGAAGTAGGCAATTTGCGCTCGGTTCGTCTGGACGGTAAGGGCGGGTCGGTATCATCCGGTGCCGGAAGATTGCTTGCCTGCCCACTTTCTCTGTTTCCCTTCCCCCGCTGGGTGATCAGCGCGCGTTGTTCGCCAACCGTGAGGAATTTCGATGGCCTATAGTTACACCGAAAAGAAACGTATCCGTAAAGATTTCGGAAAACGCCCCCGGATTCTGGAAGTCCCGTACTTGCTGGCGACTCAGCTCGACTCTTACCGGCAGTTCTTGCAGCTGGACAAAGGGGCTGATCAGCGCGAGGACGTAGGCTTGCACGGCGCATTCAAGTCGGTATTTCCGATTACGAGTTACTCGGGCAACGTCAAACTTGATTACGTCAGCTATCGGCTGGGTGATCCTGGATTCGACGTGACGGAATGCCAGGTTCGTGGCATGACGTATGCTGCGCCACTGCGGGTCAAATTGCAATTGCAGATTTTGGATAAGGACGCCCCGGATGATGGTCAAGGTCGGCCGAAAGAGATCAAAGAACAAGAAGTCTACATGGGTGAGCTGCCACTGATGACCGAGAACGGGACTTTCGTCATCAATGGGACCGAACGGGTTATCGTGTCGCAGCTGCATCGGTCGCCGGGGGTGTTTTTTGATCATGACAAAGGGAAAACCCATTCGTCAGGAAAACTGTTGTTCAATGCGCGCGTTATCCCTTATCGCGGGTCTTGGCTCGATTTCGAGTTCGATCCAAAAGACAACTTGTATGTACGGATCGATCGTCGGCGGAAGTTACCGGCGACCGTGTTGCTGCGGGCGCTAGGGTACGATAACGAGGCGATTCTCACACAGTTTTTTGAAATCTACGGTGTCAAGTTTCAGCTGGAGCGCGATACCTTGTTTGGTGACGCGCAGAGCATCGAAGCATTGCAGTTAACGCAAGCTGATATGGCGTTGTTGCGTGAACTTGGGATCGATCGTGCGAGTGGGCGCAGTGAGGACCTGGCGGTGTTGCGATCGCGTCTGCCTGAAATCGTTGGTGATGTGAAGGCCCTGTTAGAAAAGCAGGAATTGGCGTTTGGCCACGACTGCCTGACGGCCTCTACGGAGATCGAAGCGTTGGATCTCCCCGAACGGGTTCGGCTTGCGCTGGCGGGGGCGGG
>CAZWQC010000374.1:0-1540 GCA_964635785.1 uncultured Ectothiorhodospiraceae bacterium | reverse complement strand
CTTGAAGATTTAACGAAGCGTAGCGAAGACGACCTGGTCACGATCGAGGGCATTGACGGTGACGCGGTCGAGGAGATCAAGGCAGCGCTGGCGCGGCATGGTCTGGCTCTGGGAATGGATTGGGCGTTGCGGCTGTGCCTGGCGCAACCGATTGCAAAGCTTGGGGTATCGTCATTGGCCAAATGCCTGCTCGAAGCCGTCGGGCTCGATCGGGTTGAACAGCTGACCGAGCTGACCGATGAAGAGCAGCTGCGCGCCAAGCTGAGTGGTTACGTGACTCGACTTGACGAGAATATTGGCAAACAAGTCCGCGAACGCCAGCCTAAACAGCAGGTAGATACCGAGCCGCATTGCGAGATCGAGTTAAAACCAGAGCGATTCAAAGGGGAAGTCGCAACATTCGATATCTTTATCGGCGACAAATTGTTGGTCGAAGCCGGTCGTCGTATTACCGCAAAGCACGTCAATGAAATGAACAAGGCGAAACTGCGTTCACTGAAAGTGCCGATGTCGTTTCTGGTTGGCAAAATCGTTGCTAACAATGTGGACAAAGCGGTTGTCGACGAAGAGACCGGTGAGGTGAAAACGGAACCGGTTGTCAAGGCGAATGACGAACTGACGGAAGAGATGCTGCAATCGCTCCGCGTGCTCGGCGTGGAGAAGCTGCGGGTGCTACACACCAATGACGTCGATCAAGGGGCTTATATTTCCACAACGTTGGGACTGGATACGACCTCAAGTCAGTTGGATGCGCAAATCGAAATCTATCGCATGATGCGGCCCGGCGAACCGCCGACCAAGGAGACCGCGCAGGGACTTTTCGATAATCTGTTCTTTGCCGAAGAGCGTTACGATCTCTCCAATGTCGGTCGGATGAAGTTCAATCGTCGGGTCGGCAGCATCGAAACGGAAGGGCCTGGCGTGCTGATCGATCCGGTCTATTACACCAATCAGCTGGCCGGCAAGCTTAAGCCAAAAAGTGACGATCATCGGATTCGGGTCGGTGAATTGGCAACGGAGTTGCGACGGTTGCCGAGATTGGTTGGCAAGCGTCAACAGGACGAGGTGAGCTGGAGCGAGCTGAAAAGTATCTTCGTTGATTGGGGGTCGGACATCATCAAAGTGATGCAAACGTTGGTCGATATCAAAAATGGCAACGGCCAAGTGGATGATATCGATCACTTGGGTAATCGGCGGATTCGGTCGATTGGCGAGATGGCGGAGAACAATTTCCGGATTGGATTGGTCAGGGTCGAACGAGCCGTACGGGAGCGGTTGTCCGTGGCGGAGAGTGAAGGTTTGATGCCACAAGAGTTGATCAATGCCAAACCGGTCAGCGCGGCCGTCAAGGAGTTTTTCGGTTCGAGCCAGCTATCGCAGTTCATGGACCAGAACAATCCGCTGTCGGAAGTGACCCATAAGCGCCGAATCTCGGCGCTTGGGCCGGGTGGCCTGACGCGGGAGCGAGCCGGCTTCGAGGTTCGCGACGTGCATCCGACGCACTATGGACGGGTGTGCCCGATCGAAACGCCGGAAGGTC
>CAZWQC010000373.1:0-2943 GCA_964635785.1 uncultured Ectothiorhodospiraceae bacterium | reverse complement strand
ACAAATCCCATATCGGCTTTATTGTGGTATGCTTTTCCGCAAAAATGAATTGCTCTACATCAAGATCAAGCAATTCTCCTAACTTTTGCAAAAACTTTGTCGTGCTATGCAAGCCGATCGGCGCTTGCAAATGAGGCCGATCAAGCATTTCACACAAGCGTCGACCATATTCGCGATACATACAAATATTGACGTCTGCATCGGCCAATCTCTCGATATCGTCAAGATACGTCCCCAGCGGAAAGACCGCATTGATTTGCGCGCCAATCCCTTCGACTAAACGACGAATCTCGCCGACATCTGACCAACAATTAAACTGTCCATACATCGGGCCGATAATGTTGACTTTCGGTGTCCCGCCGGTCTTCGCGCGGACATCGACCTGACTTCGCTTGTTCTGGCCAAACTGTGCCCACAGCCAACTCAACGCACGATCAGCACTCTGCCACTGGTCCTCATCGATGGTGCGTGGCAAAAACCGCAGTATCTTCGTTCCTTCCGGCACGACACCCCCACCGATCATTTCCGCGATCGAACCGGTTATCACCACCGCCGGGCGCTGCGGATCCAAGCACTCATATGCGCGCCGCATCGCCTGCTCGGTCCCCAGTTGCCCGAGCTCTTCTTCACCCAGCCCCGTTACCACGATCGGCAACTCGTGCGGTGGCAAGGCATCGGTATAATGCAGCACCGCCGTCACGGGTAGATTCTCGCATCCAACCGGCCCGTCGATAATAACCTGCAAACCCTTTATGGCGGTAAACGCATAGACCGCCCCCCAGTATCCGCCCGCTCGATCGAGGTCCAACACCAACATGACGACGTAATCCCTCGACCGCCTAAACGGATGATCGCTGCACGGGTCGGGTCGACACGGCGACACGCTCCGACGGCTGCTTGGGTGGCTGAAGCCAAATACCGGCATCCGACCCCGCCCCAACGCCATGAAAAAATTCATCCATTTGCCGGAATCGCTCACCATTGGCCAACGCCGTATTGATGACTTGCGCCAAGGCCCCCGCTCCCGCAACACCCGTCAGCGGTCGTGCCGAGATCAGGTTGGTGAAATACAGTGCCGGAATCGCTCGCTCTTTTGCCGCTTGGACAACCGGGGTCGTACCGATTGCCAAGTCCGGTGCGAAGGCATCGATCGCCGCGATATCCTGTTCCAATGACGCCCGGTAGCGCACATCCACCCCTTTTTCCACCAGCCAGGCCAAATCCAGTGTCGACCACGGCGTTTTTGGACAAGCCGTACTCACATACGGAACCTCTGCGCCGCTTTCGATCAACAGACGCGCCACCAACAGTTCCGATCCCTCATAGCCCGACAACGTGATTCGCCCGCGAATCCTTGCTTGCTGCAGCGCTTCTGCAATACGCGGCAACCATCGATTCTTGGCTTCCGCGATTTGATCGCTGCGCGCACCACTGCATTTACCAACCGCTTCCAGCCAAGCTGCCGTCCCCTCGTAACCCACTGGCGCCGATCCCACCACCTCACGTCCCGCGAGCTCAAACTCCTTGATCACCCCCTGATAGTAAGGATGAATCGCCGCAACCACCGAGCAGTCCAAAGCACTATACAGCTCCCGCCATTCTCGCGTCGGTACCGCCGTCCCCGCAGCCAATCCCAACGGCTCGACCAGTTGATTGATGGTGACGGGATCCATCGGAAACATCTCGCCCAACAGCGTCAACGTCGGTCGCTCACTGCGCCCACCGCGCGGCGCCTGCACCGGACCTTGCTCCGCTTCATTGCGCGCATAGCGCAGCATCGCGGCGGACAGCACGTCTTTCGCTTCAGCATGCGTTGGAACACCGAATCCCGGTACATCGATCCCGATAATCCGAACGCCGTTGACTTCTTTCGGCAACAACCGCAACGGCACACCGGACGCCGCCGGCACACAAAGATTGATCACCACCACCGCGTCATACCGCTGCGGATCCGCTAAGGACTCAACGGCGTCCTTCAAATCTTCGAACAAGCGACCGGTTACAAGGCTTTCCGAATCGAACGGGACATAACCCACAGTACGCCTCGCCCCATAAAAATGCGAGGTAAAACTCAGACCATACACACAGCAGCCCGATCCAGACAGCACTGTTGCCGTCCGCCGCATGCGTAAACCGACACGCAACGACCCAAACGCCGGGCACATGGTCTGTGGTCGGTCATGCGGCCCCTTCGGGGCGTGGTCCATTTCTTCACCAACCACAGCCGCACCTCGTACCGTCGACCGAGCCGCCCCGCCGTTCCCGTTCACACCCAACGCCTTTACCCCCATAGCACTTAACAACGCTGTCAGGCGTCGTCATAAACCACTTCCAAAGAAGGCCTCGCCACGTTAGCGACACCACACATATCCGCAAGCGTTGCCGGCTCCAGGACAACATCTCGCCCCACATCTTCACTTTTGAATAAGCCGAGCAGCTGGTCTTGGCTCAATGCATTCGGCTGTACAGGCGGCGCCAATGCCACCTGCTCTGCCAATCCCTCGAACAACCCCGCCCAGACACTGCCTGGCTTACCGATAATTTGATAATTTGCGCTCTTGCGCCGGATATCATCGTCCGCCGGAATGGTTGCCAACACCGGGATATTCACCGCAGCTGCGTACGCCGCTGCCTCGCCGGTCCCATCGTCTTTGTTGATCACCATCCCAGCAACACCGACGTTACCGCCGAGTTTTTTGAAATAGTTGACGGCAGAACACACGTTGTTGACGACATACAGTGATTGAAGATCATTCGAACCGACCACGATCACCTTTTGGCACAAGTCACGGGCAATCGGCAGCCCGAAACCACCACAAACCACGTCCCCGAGAAAATCCAGCAGAACGTAATCAAAATCCCAATCGTGAAAACCGAGGCTTTCCAGCGTTTCAAACCCGTGGATGATGCCACGTCCACCACACCCGCGGCCAACCTCGGGGC
>CAZWQC010000372.1:0-2951 GCA_964635785.1 uncultured Ectothiorhodospiraceae bacterium | reverse complement strand
GCGGGTTGCTGATTCAACGGGATCGGATAGTGAATGGCGGTCGGAAATCCCGCGCTTTTCAGTTTAGCCTGCAGTGTATCGCGATGATCGGTTTGAATCGTATATTGAGCGTAAACACTGGTGTTGTGTGGCTCGACCAGCGGCGGTACGATCCGGAACGCGTTCGCTGCGGACTGGCAATGGGCAGCGAACAGATCGGTATAGTATTGGCCGACCCGTTGCCGTGCCTGAATTTCCTCGGCAAACATCGGCAGTTTCGCCAATAACACGGCCGCCTGAAGGGTATCCATGCGCCCGTTGATTCCCGCGAGCCGATGGTGATAACGCCGATCCTGGCCATGGACCCGGATTTCCCGCATGCGGGTCGCCAGCTGATCGTCATGGGTAAAGCAAGCCCCCGCATCACCATAAGCCCCTAGCGGTTTACTCGGGAAGAAACTGGTGCAAGCAATGGTCGATAAGGCACACGACATCCGCCCCTTGTAGCTCGCACCGAAACTTTGCGCAGCATCTTCGATGACAGGCAGTCCATGACGCGCCGCAATCGCATTGATCGCGTCGAAATCGGCGCACTGCCCATACAAGCTGACGGGCATAATCGCCCGCGTCCTTGCGGTAATCGCCGCTTCAAGCTGAGCCGGATCAAGGTTATACGTTTGCGGATCGATATCCACGAACACCGGGCGTGCGCTGAGCAGAACAATCATCTCAGCGGTTGCAATAAAGCTGAACGGCGTCGTAATCACCTCGTCACCGGGCTCGATTCCGAGGGCTAACAGCGCTATTAACAGTGCGTCACTGCCACTGGCGCAGGCGATGCAATGGTCAACGCCAACAAAAGACGCCAATTTTTGTTCCAGATGGCCAATCTCCGGCCCCATGATGTAGCGACCATGGCGAAGCACACAATGCAGATTGGCCTCTAATGCGGAACGGATACGGTCTTGCTGAGTCGCCAGATCGATAAACTCGATCAATCGTGCCTCACCGGGTTGCGTCGGTAGCTGTTCTGGCATCATGACGGAGGCCGAGTTCCGTGCGAGTAAACCCGGGTCGCGGGTCAACAACCGCAGATCATCCGGCGCAAACCGCTGGACGGCATTCAGGAATTGTGCGGCAATCGGGTCGGGATCATTGAAATCAGGGACATCCTGGGCCAGTGCCGCCAGCCACTGCTTGTCAGCGATAAACTCGGCAAACTTGGTCGCGGCAACCGGTGGATCCCATTGCGAGGTAAAGGCCGAGCGATATTGACTGACCGCCCCGGCATAGAGCCAGACGCGGTGACCGCTCTCCTGGCACTGCTGGACAGCAATTTGCGCCGCTGCGGTAGACTCGTCAGACGGTCCGCATAGCGCGGCGACGAGATCGGGGTAAAGCAGTAAATCCATGACTCAGTCCTCTCCGGTCAGGCTGACTTGATTGACAGACAGGCGATACTGCTCGCCAGTCGCAGGACAAACGGCTTTTGCGTCCCCGGTCAGCGGCAACGCAAGGCGTTCACCATGGCGACTCATCCAGCCAACCTGTCGCGCCGGCACGCCGATCACCAAGGCAAACGGCAATACATCACGATTGACCACCGCGCCGGCCCCGATGAAGGCATATTCGCCAATCGTCACGCCACAGACAATCGTCGAGTTCGCGCCGAGCGTTGCACCGCGGCAAACCAACGTATCGCGATAATCATTCTTTCGAGACACAGCAGCTCGTGGATTGTAAACGTTTGTAAAGACCATGCTCGGTCCACAAAAAACATCATCTTCCAACGTTACGTTGTCGTAAACGGACACGTTGTTTTGAATCCGGACGTTGCGACCAATGTTCACGCGGTTCCCCACGAACACATTTTGCCCAAGGACGCAATCGCGGCCAATCACTGCACCCCCACACACATGGACCCAGTGCCAAACCCGGGTACCCGCGCCAATGGTCGCACCCTCATCGACGATCGCGGTCGGATGAACCTGGCTCATGATTAGTATTCCAACGGCAAGGCCACTTTGCGGCCATCCCGAGCCGACAGATAACTCGCGATCAACACCTCCAAGGAACGCAGACCTTCGCGTCCATCCGTTTCCGCCTCCACTTCGCCGCGCAAGGCACGGATCACGTTGTCATAATACGCTGGGTGACCGAAACCGTAGACAGAGGTTGTTTGATAATTCGCATCGTTGACTTGGTCATCTTCGGGCAGGCGTGTATCGAAATCCCAATGCTGAATCTCGTTGACGGCAACCCCACCCACACGCACCGTGCCGCGTTCACCGAGGATCGTGATTGAACCCTCCAGGTTTTTCGGGTACGTCAACATGGTGACGTTGATACTACCCAACGCCCCGTTTCGCCAGCGCACACCCACCACGGCCGAGTCTTCCACCTCGATCGCCCGACCCAAGGTGGCCGTGTACGCCTGCACGCTCTCGACCGGTCCAATCAGCCAATCGATCAGGTCGACGTAGTGACTCGCCTGATTCATCAACGCACCGCCGTCGAATTCCCAAGTGCCGCGCCATTTCGCGCTAGCGTAATAGGCTTGCGGTCGCGTCCAGAACACATTGATGGTGACCATAAAAATCCGCCCGAAGCGACCCTCGTTGACGGCTTTCTTCAGCAGCTGCAGCGTGGCATTGTGACGATTTTGCTTTACGACAAACAATTGCACGCCCGCTTCGTCACACGCTTGCACCATCTGCCGGCCGTGTAACCAATGGGTCGCCATTGGCTTCTCGGTGACCACATGAAAGCCCGCTTGGGCCGCGGCGATGGCCTGCGACGGATGCAGACCGCTCGGCGTACACAACACAATGACGTCCGCTTCGATTTGCGCCAGCATCGTATCGTAACGCTCGAATCCCGCAGCACCGGTTTTCTCTTTCGCACGCGCCAACGCACTCGCTACCCCAAGCTCATTGGCAACGAACACTTAAAACGAGGCAGACTAGCGCAGG
>CAZWQC010000371.1:0-2953 GCA_964635785.1 uncultured Ectothiorhodospiraceae bacterium | reverse complement strand
GATCAAAAGCCCCGAGGCTACGCCCATCCACCCCAGCAACACCCAGGCCCGAGGGGCATTCTCATCTTCGGCCAACGACCACATGGTATTGATCGGACTTTGCCGACCCCGTCGCCCGA
This sequence comes from uncultured Ectothiorhodospiraceae bacterium, assembly GCA_964635785.1. Classification (GTDB taxonomy): domain Bacteria; phylum Pseudomonadota; class Gammaproteobacteria; order CAYFSA01; family CAYFSA01; genus CAYFSA01. Next base: position 2,834 of record CAZWQC010000371.1, on the reverse strand, counting down.
GCATGACTTCCGCCATCATGATCGGCAGGCCAACCAAGGCAATGGCGAGCAGGTAAACCAGTACGAACACCGCCCCCCCGTTTTCTCCCGCCATGTAGGGGAACTTCCAAATATTTCCCAAGCCAACCGCCGATCCCGTCGCCGCGAGAACGAAGATTAACTTGGACGACCACTGCCCGTGAATCGAGACGCGTTTTTGCATATCGCACCTATTTTTGGTTTATCGCAGAAGCAACCAACACCCGAAACCGACTGATCCCCACATCGAATGACGGGACTACGATGACATTACCGTGACGTGCAGCATTGCCGTATACTTCGCACTATGAGCAAGAAAAGTAAAGCCACCGTCGCCAGTGGACAAAGCACCATCGCCTTGAACAAGAAGGCGCGCCACGATTACACGATCAGCGAGCGCCTGGAAGCCGGTCTCGTCTTGGAAGGCTGGGAGGTCAAAAGCCTGCGCGCCGGCCGCATCCAACTGAAAGAAAGCTACGTTTTCCTGAAAAACGGCGAGGCGTGGCTGTTCGGCGCCCATATCTCGCCTTTGCCCACCGCGTCGACGCACATCTCGCCCGATCCGTTACGCTACCGCAAGCTCTTGTTGCATAGCCAAGAAATCGACAAACTCGTGGGTCTTGTCGAACGCCGCGGCTTTACTTTGGTGCCGTTGGCCATGTACTGGAAAAAGGGTCGTGCCAAACTCGAAATTGCCCTAGCAAAGGGGAAGCAGGCCCACGACAAACGCGAAAGCGAGAAGAACCGAGACTGGCAACGCGAGAAGGCTCGGGTACTAAAAGAGCACTAGACACCGGCCTGCCAATAGGCAGGGTGCGCCGCGTGCGCAAGGTTTTCCGCATCGGTCGCGTAGATAATCCGCGTCTTCGCACGATCGCTGGGCAAGCGACGCACCCCCCCTGCCGCATCCATTTCATGCCCCAAGGCGAGACTCGTTTGTCCACCGGTCAGTGCCAGGTAGACTTCCGCGAGCAATTGCGCGTCCAACAACGCCCCGTGCAATTGACGCGCCGAGTTGTCGATTTGGAAATGCTTGCATAGTGCATCCAGCCCATTGCGCTGGCCCGGGCGTTTATGCTTGGCGAGTGCGAGCGTATCGACGATCTTCCCATAATCCTCGAGTCGTCCCCAATCCTCCCCCAGGGCCTCGAACTCCATATTGACGAACGCTGTGTCAAAGCTGGCGTTGTGAATCAGGATTTCATCCGCCCCGTCGAGGTAGGCGACCAACTCTTTTGCTATCTCCGCAAACCTCGGATACTCAGCCAACATCTCGTTATCCAGACCATGAATTGCCAATGCACCGGCATCCACGGCACGTTCCGGATTGAGATAGCGGTGAAAATGTTGCGCGGTTACCCGTCGATCCTTGAGCTCGACACACCCGATCTCGAGTATCCGATGCCCCTCGTTCACCTCCAAACCGGTGGTCTCGGTGTCTAACACAATCTGCCGCATGGCCTACTTCTCCAGCAATTCGTCGATGGCCTGATTGGCCAATGCATCGGCGGTTTCGTTATCCGCATGTCCGCTATGTCCACGCACCCAATCCCAACGCACTCGGTGGATCCGCTGCGCCGCATCCAACCGTTGCCAAAGGTCAGCATTCTTAACCGGCGTTTTGCTCGCGGTCACCCAACCTCGTTGTTTCCAATTCGCCAACCATTGCGTCATGCCATTCTTGACGTATTCGGAATCCGTGGTCAGCACAACATCGGATGGTCGGGTCAATGCTTCTAACGCTTGAATCGCAGCCAGAAGCTCCATCCGATTGTTGGTCGTATGGGCTTGTGCACCTTTCATGGTCTTTTCACGCAACACGTTGCCCTGCGGGCCTACGGCGCGCAACACGACACCCCAGCCGCCCGGACCCGGATTGCCCCGACAAGCCCCGTCGGTAAAAGCCTGGACTTCAATTGTCATGTTCTTCGATACGAACCGTCGGTTCCGCCAACTTACCCGGCACCAGGCACCGCCGCGCCGACCACCGCGGTCGAACCGGCGTCAGCGTCGCCACCCGCTTGCGAGCCAATACCAGATAAACGCCACCCCAAAACCGCCACGATCGACGACACGAACTGGGTGTTCCCGTACGCAGCCAGGACCACGCCTTGTGCCAGGGCGGGCGAAACATGACATAACGGGTGTCCACTACGTCCAGCCCCAGCAGATTCAGCCAATCCTGAATGCGCATCACCGAATAAAAACGCGCACACCACGGGGGACGATTCTGCCAAAACAGCGCCAACCGCCATAATCCGAATAGACTAATCGGATTGAAGCCCAGCAGCAAAAGATGGCCCTCCGGTACCAGACTGCGTTCCGCTTCCCGCAGTACTTGATGCGGCTCCGCAGCGAAGTCAAGGCTATGGACCAAAAACAATAAATCCAAGCTATCGGTCGCGATCGGCAACGCCGCCGGATCGCCTTGCATACAGCCCAACCCGGCGGTGCGGTCGAGACAACCCCGGTGCCGAATCCGACTCGTTGCGAGCAGATCCTCGGTCTCGGTCAGCTGCCCCACCTGCACCGCATAAAAACCGAACAACTCGGGCAACATGGCCTCCAAGTGCGGCTTGAGTTCCTCGATCACTCGCTGCCCGACCCGCGTTGCATACCAAACTCGCAGTCGCTGATCGATCACCTGCGATTTTTGTCCGCACCATAGCGGTTTTGTCATAGCAACAATCCAGTCATGGCAAGCAAGATAGATGGTTCCACAAGGTTTACGCAAAAAACTCGGCTACGCCCCTGCCTCCGCGAGGGAAAGGGACACCAAAAGTGATCCCCCGATTGGTACCAAACCCATGGTTTGC
>CAZWQC010000370.1:0-2967 GCA_964635785.1 uncultured Ectothiorhodospiraceae bacterium | reverse complement strand
CCGCGTCCGCTTGAATATAGATGTCGCCGCCACGGGCCCCCGTGGCGGCCGTGTTGCCTTGGATGAAACCGCCACGCAGTACCAAGTTCGTCGAGTCGATGTGAATATCCCCGCCGTTACCGGTTTCCCCCGAGACCGAGGTGGTGATCAGGCTGTTCTTGATCTCGGTGCGATCCCCGACCGTCAGCGTAATCGGACCGCCGTCGCCGGTATTGGCTGCGGTGGTGATTTGGCTGTTGCCGGATAGCCTGAGTCGGTCGGTCGCTGCGATGGTGATGGGGGCGGCGGGGGCGTTGTTAAGGGATTCCGAAGTGATCATGGATTGATTGTCCAGGAAAAGACGATCGGTCTGGACGGTGATCCCCGTCTCGGTTTGGCCGAGGCGTTCCAGTTGGGCGGAGGTTAGAGCAGCCGTATTTTTCGATTTGACGCTGATGTCCACACCGCCTAAGAGCGAAATCTCCTCGGCCCTCACTTTGATGGCGCCGACGATTCCGGTTGAAGCTGGCTCAGTCGTACTGCCCAAGCCAACACCAAACACCGAGTTTTCCGTCCTACTCATTTGTATCCGGTTCGCCGAAATATCGATCGACCCGGCATTGCCTTGTCCAAAGGTTGACGTAGAAATATTTGTGCCACAAGCCAAACACGCATTGTCAACGATCAGCTCATCCACCGTCACAACGATTTGGCCGGCATCGCCGGTGGCGCCCGACTGTGAACTATTCGTAATTCCCGTCAAATCCATGACCGTTGTCGCCGAGCTGACTAGGCGCAGGGTGTCGCCGTTGATCCTGATCGTTCCGGCGTTACCCTCGCTAAAAGTTAAAGCCGATATCTCGCCACCATCGACGAGTTCAATGACCGCGGCGTCAACATCCACTTGGCCCGCATCACCACGGCCCGCAAACGCTTGGCTGGTCAACAGGGTAAATTGATCGGCTGTGATCTCGTCACCGTCGACACGAACGACCTCGGCACTGACCCGTACATCGCCGGCATTGCCGATCGCGTTACTGGCAGAACCTAGAATTGAGTAATTGGTAATCTCCAGCCGGTTCGCCAGACGCACCACAATATCCCCACTATCCCCAGCATCGTTCGCCTGGGTCACGAGCCAAGTATCGCTCATGTGCAGACTGCCCCCGGCAATATCGATCCCGTTCTCAGGCGCAGCCGGGCCATCGTTGTCGGCGAACATTTCCGTCGCAACGATGTCCATCTGCGCCCCGCGCATGACGAACTGGCCGCCCCCATTCCCGCTCAAGTAAACATCGGCGTTACGTACGCTGATATCGCCGTTCGCCTCCCCGGGGTCACCCGTGAGTGCGACCGTCGCAGGCGCTTCACCGACGGCGGCAAGGCGCAATTCACCCGCTTCGATCCGGATGAGTGCTTCCTGATCCGTCGCAAACAGGGCTTGTTCACCTGGCGCATCGATCTCGATCGACGAACCGCTCAAACCCACCGTGGTCTGCGCCGCAAAACTCAGTTGGCTACCGTTGATCACCAATGGCGTGTTTTGCCCCCCGAGAAACCCAAACACCTCCGGCGGCGCGACCGTCAATGTGCTGGCATCCGTTGGATTCGCTGCACTGAACACCCCTCCGTCGACAAACCGCAGTTCATCCGCGGTACTGACATGAAACGTTGCCGGAACATCGACTTGCGCATGGGGGCCGAATACCACCCCGGCGGGATTGATGAAATAAAACGCCGCCTGGCCGATCTCGGAGCGCAGTCTGCCATCGATCGTGGAGACCGTCCCCCCGGTGACCCGCGAAATCACGTGTTCCACGGTATCCGGGCCGGTGAAGGTTGCCGATTCCGTGCGCGTCAAGCCAAAGCGCGTAAAGCTATGGAATAAATTGTTGCCTCTGGTCGCACCGAGCGCTGCATCGATGCGGTAGTCTGGCCCGGTGAGGCTTTGCGCCGCGCCCAGGCTGCCATCGGTGACGACTTCGGCAAGGCTTGCCGGCACCCGTCCCAACAGGGCAAGACAACAAACACCCATCTTAGCTAAGGCCCGCGGGCCAAAGCGATAACGAAAGGCGGCGTTAGCGTTCATGGGCAAGACTCCTGTAACGAAAGGAAACACAAAAAACGACCAAACCCCGTTTTGTGAACTCCATCACAAAACGCAACCTTGTCCTCAGCTAGGCTCGGAACATTCGTGTTCTGTGGCAAGGCGTTCAACGGGTGTGGCAGCATCTGCAGGCATCTTACGTCGGCGACCGATCGCGATCAACGGCAGGCTTTTTTTCGATGAGCAACGAGGTCATGAGCATGAACAACAAACAAGTTACGGAAGAACGCAATGCGGCGATGTCCCAAACCGAAGAAACCGCACGGGATACCGACGAGCTGACCGATGAACAGCTAGAAAACGTCTCCGGTGGTGCAGTGAACGACGCTCAATTTGGTAGAGGTTCTAGCTTCACTCGTTAAAGTTTGAGTGAGCACTACGGCGCGGGGCTGTCAAGCGCCGTCCGAGGGTAAAAAGGGTCGCGGATGCGGCCCTTTTTTTGGTCTGCACCACCCCGTATTCGATCGATATTGAACGTCACGGAAGTTACGGAAGTCGAGGCGAGTGTTTTGAGCACCTATTCGGTGCCTGGGAGTTAAAAATGCTTTTCACCTGTCACGCCTGTTTCTGTATGGAGTGGAGAATCGACATGAGGCGGTTCTTCCTATCCTCGCGTAAACGAATATCGAACGGCCCGAGCTGCCGTTTGGCGTGATTCCAAATGTGTTCATCGGGATTGAGGTCGGGTGAGTCGGGCGGCAAAAAGACCAGCGTGATGTCGCCGCGCTGACTTTCGATAACCGCCTAAGTCTGTTTGCTGTGATGGCATCGGTCGCTGCGGACTCAGACCCAAATGACCGAGCGTGCGCCCCCTGTGTGTCACTCTGCCCATAGACAGTACGTTTCTGGGATAACATACGAATCAGGGCCACGAAACAGGA
>CAZWQC010000369.1:0-2980 GCA_964635785.1 uncultured Ectothiorhodospiraceae bacterium | reverse complement strand
AAGCTAAGCCCGGCAGCTGGGGCGCACGACGCCTGCCGGTGCGGTTGCAAGATTGGGCCTAACGCGAACCAATGAACAAGCATATCGTGCCTGACCAAACCCCGACCTTTGCGAAACATCGTTGGCACAAAGCCGGATTCGCCATCTGGTTAGCGCTGGTGGGCGCAACCGTTTACGGCTCCCTGACGCATGCCAATATCGGCACAACCGTCACAGCTCATGACAAATATACTCATGGCATCGTCTATGCCATCGTCATGTTCTGGTTTGTACAGATCACCTCGAACCGAACGGCACACTGGTTGTGCGCTGGCTTTTTGCTGATATTGGGCGGATTTCTCGAACTGATCCAAAATTTCGATCCGATCCGCCATGGCGAACTCGCTGATCTGCTCTTCAACTCGATCGGTATCGCGATTGCGCTCGGCTTGAGCTATACCCCGCTGGGTCGGCTGTCGTACCTCTGGCAACGACGCTGTTCGCTCCCTCCAGCGGCAACAAAAATCTACGACACCACAGCACCCCCAGCCAATCGTCAGCCTCGCCAACCCCGATGAGCCCCATTCGCATTCGTGGCGCACGTACCCACAATCTGTGCAATCTCGACCTCGACCTGCCGCGGGATCAATTGATTGTCATCACCGGCCTATCGGGCTCCGGCAAGTCCTCACTGGCCTTTGACACCCTATTTGCCGAAGGACAACGCCGCTATGTCGAATCGCTTTCCGCCTATGCTCGTCAATTCTTGGCGTTAATGGAAAAACCCGATATCGACTCTATCGATGGCCTGTCCCCCGCCATTGCGATCGAACAAAAAACGACGTCTCACAACCCGCGTTCCACTGTTGGCACGATCACCGAGATTCACGACTATTTACGCCTGTTGTTCGCTCGCGCCGGCATCCCGCGTTGTCCCGACCACGGTTTAGACTTAGACGCTCAGACCGTCAGCCAAATGGTCGATCAAGTAATGGCCTTACCGAGCGGGCAGCGTTTGCTGTTGTTGGCCCCCGTGGTCACCAATCGCAAGGGATCACAACTCAAAACCTTCGACGAATTACGGGCCAAAGGCTTCATCCGAGCCCGCATCGATGGCGAACTCGTCGAACTGGATAGCCCACCGAAACTCGATCCTCGGCGCAAGCACACGGTCGAAGCGGTTGTGGACCGCCTAAAAATCCGGGCTGGCATCGAGGTGCGCCTCGCCGAATCCTTCGAAACCGCGTTGGACCTTGCCGATGGCCTCGTCAAAGTTGTCGACATGGACGCACCCACGGAAGAACTGATTTTCTCTGCTCGTTACGCCTGTCCATTGTGCGGCTATGCGGTACCGGAACTCGAACCGCGGCTGTTTTCCTTCAACAATCCAAACGGGGCCTGCCCTCGCTGCGAAGGGCTTGGGGTTGAACAATTCTTCGATCCCGAGCGGGTGATCGTCAACGAACAACTCAGCCTAGCAGGTGGCGCGATTCGTGGTTGGGATCGACGTAACGCGTACTACTATGCGATGTTACGCGGGCTCGGCGAACACTACGGCTTTGACCCGGAAACCCCATTGGCCGAACTACCCCCAGCCATACGCCAAGTTTTGTTATTTGGCAGCGGTTCGGAGCGCATCCGTTTCGACTATCCAGGCACCGCTGAATCCGCCAGAATCCGCGAACACCCTTTTGAGGGCGTCATTCCCAACATGGCAAGACGCTATCGCGAAACCGACTCCGCACGGATTCGCGAGGAGCTCGCAAAATTCTTGGCTACCCGCCCTTGTCCCGATTGCCATGGCAGTCGTCTAAACGTTCACGCCCGCAACGTACTGATTTGCGACCATAGCCTACCGGATATCAATCAACTCCCCATCGGCGATGCCGCCCATTGGTTCGCCGAACTCGATCTCCCGGGACGCCGTGGCGCAATCGCCGCGAAAATACTCAAAGAAATACGTGAACGTTTACAGTTTCTCGTCAATGTCGGCCTGGACTATTTGCACTTGGCCCGCAGCGCCGAGACACTATCCGGCGGCGAAGCGCAGCGTATCCGACTCGCCAGTCAAATCGGCGCCGGGCTCGTCGGTGTCATGTATATCCTCGACGAGCCGTCCATCGGCCTGCACCAACGCGACAACCGACGGCTATTGGAGACCTTACTGCGACTACGTGATCTCGGCAACACCGTCATTGTCGTTGAGCATGACGAAGACGCCATCCGTGCGGCTGACTATGTCGTTGACATGGGACCTGGAGCCGGTTTACACGGCGGCCAGATCGTCGCCCAAGGGACGCCCACCGACATCTGCGCCAATCCACATTCCCTCACAGGTCAATATTTATCAGGCCAGCTGCGTATTCCGGTTCCCGCCGAGCGCGTACCATTCGCTGCGTCTCGCTGCATCCGAATCAGCAATGCCCGTGGCCACAACCTCAAGGGTATCGACGTCGACATCCCGCTTGGTTTGTTTACCTGCGTCACGGGTGTTTCCGGTTCTGGTAAATCGACCTTGATCAGTGACACCTTACACCGCGCCGTGGCACGCGCGTTGAACGGCAGCGGAACGGAACCGGCACCGCATGACCAGATTGAAGGTCTCGAGTCAATCGATAAAATCGTCGATATCGATCAAAGCCCAATTGGTCGAACCCCCCGCTCCAATCCCGCCACCTATACCGGCCTATTCACACCGATACGCGAACTGTTCGCTGCAACACCCGAAGCACGCTCCCGCGGCTACTCCCCTGGCCGTTTCAGCTTCAACGTCAAGGGCGGCCGCTGCGAGGCCTGTCAGGGCGAAGGACTCATCAAAGTCGAAATGCATTTTTTGCCGGATGTCTACGTTCCATGTGACGTTTGCAAAAGTCAACGCTACAACCGCGAGACCTTGGAGATACGCTACAAAGGCAAAACGATCCACGAGGTATTGACAATGAATGTGGAAACCGCCCTCGATTTTTTCTCCGCGGTCCCCGTGGTCAAGCGTAAACTCGAA
>CAZWQC010000368.1:0-2980 GCA_964635785.1 uncultured Ectothiorhodospiraceae bacterium | reverse complement strand
ATCGTGCCTCGGTGTTACTGTCTGATCTGCAAAACAAACTTCCCGCACACGCCAACCCATCGACGGAGCCACCATGCCCAGCAAACGCGCACGCATCTTGATTGTCGACGACGTACACGAGAACTTGCACGCCCTGGTCAGTATCCTGCGCGACGAATACGCCATCGTCGCCGCAACCGACGGTATGAAAGCCCTGGCACTGGCCCGCCGCACGCCGCAACCCGACTTGATCTTACTGGACGTCAAAATGCCCGACATGGACGGCGAAACCGTACTCCAAGAGCTGAAAACCAATCCCATCACCGCCGGCATACCCGTCATTTTCGTCACCGCTTTGGCTCACCCAAACCTCACGGCTCGCGGCATCGAACTCGGCGTGGCGGACTATATCAATAAACCGGTCGACCCCGACTTACTTCGCTTACGCGTGCGTCACCAATTGGAACTCCAGCGTTACCGGCGACAACCGATGACCGCTATCGAACTGTCGGCCAGCGCCCCCTGTGCGCAACAGACGGCAACCCTGTTGATCGTCGACGACGTGCCGGAAAACATCCATGAACTGATCGCCGCGTTGAACGACGAGTACCGCATCGTCGTCGCGAATTCCGGCGAACGGGCATTGCAAATGCTCAATAACGGCAACATCCCGGAACTGATCCTGTTAGACATCATCATGCCCGATATGGATGGCTACGAAGTATGCCGACACGTCAAATCATTGGACTGTTGCGCAGGCATACCCGTTATTTTCGTGACCGTCATCGACGCGACCGAGGACAAGATCAAGGGCTTCGATGTCGGTGCGGCCGATTTCATCACCAAACCATTCGACATCGATGAAATCCGTGCGCGCATTCGAACCCACCTCGAACTGACCCGGCTTCGCCATACCTTGGAGGAGCTCGTCGAACAACGCACATTGCTGCTACAACAAAGCGAGCAACGCTACCGAATCCTGGCTGACTATTCCCCGAACTGGGAGTATTGGGTATCGCCAAGCGGCGAATTTTTATACGTATCACCCGCTTGCGAAGCGATCGTCGGCTATGCTCCGGAGGATTTTTTTGCCGACGCCAAACTCATGGAGCGGCTGGTCCATCCCGAGGATCGTCGACTTTGGCACGAACACTGTGAAGACATCACTCGCCGTGACGGCTCCTTGCAGTGTATCCGTGTGGTTGCACGAGATGGCAGTGAGCGCTGGATCGAGCACTTCTGTAGACCGGTTGTCGATGGCAATGGCCAGCACCTTGGTCGACGCGGGTCCAATCGCGACATTACTGACCGCCACCAGGCTGAACAGCGACTCGACTTTTTCGCTCATCGCGATCCCTTGACCGGTCTACCCAATCGCACCTTGTTCAATGAGTTGCTCGACCATGCGGTTCAGCAATATGAACATAACGGCAGCGAGTTTGCCCTGCTTTTCCTCGATCTCGATAACTTCAAACAAATCAACGAAAGCCTCGGCCACACCGTCGGCGACTTATTACTCAGTGAAGTTGGCCGACGCCTGCAAGTTCTTTTGCCCGGAGTCGAAGCCATGGCCCGCATCGGTGCTGACGAATTTACCGTCATTATCGAAACGAAACGACTCCATGGTGGCGTCGACCTCGTCGCGAAACGCCTCATCGACCGGTTGAGCGAACCATTGAAACTCGACAACGAAGAAATTTACTGTGGTGTCAGTATTGGCATTGCCTTATACCCTGCCGACGGTCAAACCGGCGAACGACTGCTCAGCCACGCCGATGCGGCACTGAATCAAGCGAAATCGCAAGGCAAGAATCTGATCCAATTCTTTTCCCCGGAAATGACTTCCCGCGCCAAGCATCGGCTGACCTTACAGGCGGAACTGCGCCGCGCCATCGAGACCGACGAATTGCTGCTCCACTATCAACCCCAAACCGATCTTCGTGCAGGTCACTTGGTTGGCCTGGAAGCGCTGGTGCGTTGGCAACACCCCCACCGTGGCATGATCTCGCCCGGCCAGTTCATCCCCATCGCGGAGGAAAGCGGGCTGGTCGTCCAACTCGGCGATTGGGTGTTACGCACTGCCTGCCGCCAACTCAAACATTGGCAAGATGCAGGGCTCACACCGATTCGCACGGCCGTCAATGTCTCGGCCATTCAACTGAGCCGGGGCGATTTAACCGAATCGATCAAAATCGTCCTACAAGAAACACAAATCTCCCCCGAGCTGCTCGAACTCGAGATCACCGAAAGTTGCTTGATGACCAACCGCGAGAAAGCCCTGCGCACTCTAGCGGAACTGCGCATGCTGGGAATCCGCCTGTCGATCGACGATTTCGGCACGGGCTACTCATCAATGGCTTATCTACAGCAACTGGAAGTACAAAAATTGAAAATCGACATGTCGTTTATCCGCGATGTGACGACCAACCCCGCCAACGCCGCCATTGTTCGCGCGATCATCGCGCTCGGCCACAGTTTGGGATTGGCGATCATCGCCGAAGGCGTGGAAACCAACGAGCAAGCGAAATACCTGCGCGACCGGGGATGCGATGCCATCCAAGGCTTCTTGATCAGCCGCCCGCTACCCGTGGCAGCCATCACCAAACTGCTGCACACACCGCTGCCTTTCGAGATCTAGCGTCTAGACTGCATTGATTCACAATCCAGCAGCCGAGGCGTTGTTTCTCTAGGCTTCGATCGTGCCAACCCCACTGAGGTCAACTGACTCATAAGCGGCCAACGCAGTGGCGTAGTCAAGTTGATCGAGCGCCTCGGCAAACAGTCCGAGCCACGCCTGCCCGCCGCCAAACTCGCCCCGCAGCGCCGCGAATGTCACCCGTGCCGCCAGACTGTGCGCACGCAATTGCTCACCGAGTTGCCGCCATTTCGTGAGCTGTTCTTCGGTGAAACACAGGGTTGGCGAAGGCGTTTCGGCGCGACCGGACACCGGCACCTCAGGCACCATGGTAAATCTTTCGATCGCCTGCAATGCGGCCGTCAG
>CAZWQC010000367.1:0-2997 GCA_964635785.1 uncultured Ectothiorhodospiraceae bacterium | reverse complement strand
GCCTTGAGCTGTGTCATCGTCCGAGCGAGGTTGGTGACCATGGCGAATGGCACCCGCTCGGCCGCACCGCAGGCCACTTTCCGCACGGTTGCGTTAAGGCCAACGGCCCGGTCCTTTGGTGCGATCACCGCGTCGACGCCAGCTGCTTCGGCACTGCGCAAACAAGCGCCAAGATTATGCGGATCGGTGACGCCGTCGAGCAACAAGACGAAGGGCTGACGGCGTTCGTTGACCGCCGCGAGTAATTCGTTTTCGGACAATGCCGCAGGTGCGGTATAGCACGCCGCAATCCCCTGATGCCGGGCTTGCTCTGGCAGCGTATCGGCAAACCATTGGGCGGGCACGGGGTTAACCGCAACACCGAGCGCTTCGGCCGCGTTCAAAACCGTTTGTATGCGGGCATCACGCCGGTTCGGATTGACCCAGACCCCATGGATTGCATGGCCATGTTCGCCCAATAACGCGTTGACCCCATGGATGCCATATCGCCAAGCCACCGCGGTGTCGAAATCCCGCGGTTTATCGCTGTGATTTCGTTTTGCCACGTTTGCTCCGCTTTTTCCCGGCTTTATTGCGTTGCTCGACGTTGGCAAGCTGAAAGTCGATCTTGCGCTCGTCCAAATCCACCCGCATGACCCGCACGTGGACCCGGTCGCCCAAGCGATAGACTTGTCCGCTGCGTTCGCCGGTCAGCCGATGGGAGGCCGCATCGAACCGGTAATAGTCATTATCCAGCGAGGTGATGTGAACCAGGCCATCGATGTGAACATCGTCTAACTGCACGAATAGCCCAAAGGACAAGACGTTGCTGACCGTACCGGGCATGTCCCAGCCGATTTTGTCCAACATATACTCGCATTTGAGCCAGTCGATGGCAGCCCGTGTGGCATCGTCCGCACGCCGCTCGGTCATGGAGCAATGTTCGCCGAAATGTACCATCGATTCCTGGTTGTACAAGAACTCACGCGGTTTGCCGCCGGCGATAACGTGAGCGATCGCGCGATGCACTAGCAAATCCGGATAACGTCGGATGGGTGAGGTAAAATGCACGTAGGCGTCCAAGGCTAGCCCGAAATGGCCATTGTTTTCCAGTGCATATTGCGCCTGACTCAAAGAACGTAACATGACGGTTTGGATCAAGTGGGCATCAGGGCGCTGCCGAATCGCCTGCAACAGCTTGTGATAATGCTTTGGCTCAGGTGTGTCGCCACCGTCCAGACCGAGACCGAATTCTTTCAGGAACTCGCGCAAATCGGCCAGCTTTTCCAAGGTGGGACCGTGATGCACGCGAAATAGGGTCGGCATGCGATGTCGGACCAAGAACCGAGCCGCGGCAACATTGGCAGCAATCATGCATTCTTCGATCAGGCGATGGGCGTCGTTGCGCTCGCTTGGTACGATCCGTTCGATTTTGCGTTGGTCGCCGAAAATGATCTTGGTCTCGGGGACATCGAAATCGATCGTGCCACGACGGTCTCGAGCCTGCCGGAGTGCCTGGTACACATTATATAAGTTGTCGAGATGCTCGACTAACTTTGGATAGTGATCCCGAGCCTGAGCGTCGCCGTCGACGACCATGGTCGCGACCTCGGTGTAGGTCAACCGGGCCCAAGAACGCATCACGCCGCGCTTGAATTCAAAGTCCTTGAGTCGACCGCGAGGCCCGATGATCATTTCGCAGAACAGGCACAAGCGGTCGACGCCCGGATTCAGCGAGCAGATACCGTTGGATAACGCTTCGGGCAACATGGGCACGACCCGTTCGGGGAAATAGACCGACGTTCCGCGCAAACTCGCCTCTCGGTCCAACGCCGAGTCGGGGGTGACATAGGCGCTGACATCCGCGATCGCAACCAGTAATCGCCAATCCCCGCCCGACGGTTCGCAGTACACGGCGTCGTCGAAATCCCGCGCATCCTCGCCGTCGATGGTCACCAACGGCAGGTCGCGCAGATTGGTCCGCTCGGCGAGGGCGTCCGCCGGAACCCGATCACCGATCGCATCAGCCGCGGCGAGCACGCCCTCGGACCACTCGAATGGAATCTCGTGGGCCCTTACGGCAACGTCGATTTCCATGCCGGGCGCCATGTGATCGCCCAACACTTCGATCACGCGGCCAATCGGCTGAGTCCGTTTGTTTGGGTGCTCGACAATCTCCGCGACCACGATTTGATGGTGTTCGGCGTGTCCCATCTGTTGGGGCGGGATAAGAATGTCCTGGTTGATGCGCTTGTTGTCGGGCACGACAAAACCGATTCCCGATTCCACGAAAAACCGGCCTACGATCGCTTGGTTGCCCCGTTCCAAGACCTCCACCAAGGCCGCCTCGCGCCGGCCGCGATGGTCCACGCCGATCTGGCGGACCAGGGCGCGATCACCGTGTAGGGTTGAGCGCATTTCACGTGGTGCGAGGTACAGATCGTCGCCGCCTTCATCCGGCACCAAGAAACCGAATCCGTCGGGATGCCCCACCACGCGGCCGCGCACGAGATCGGCTTTTTTGATCGGCAGATACATGTCGCGACGATTGCGCAACAGCTGTCCGTCCCGCTCCATGGCTCGCAAACGTCGTTGCAATGCTTCACGATCGCGTTCGCTCCCAACATCCAACCGCACGACCAGGGCGGCAAAGCTCAGTGGACCATCGCTTGCGGAAAGAACTTGCAAAATCAGCTCCCGACTCGGGATCGGGTGCTCGTAGCGAGTTGCCTCGCGATCATAGAATGGGTCGACGACGGGCTTGGCAGCGCGTTTGCTCATGGGCTTGGGCTCATTGGTGCTAGAGAATCGAAAAAAGTGGCAGGGGAGGTTAGGCGGCTGCCGAGGCGCAGCCTCGGCAGCCGCCAAGACAAAAAAATGGGTGATTTGATTTGACAATGCATTCGTTTGGCGGTACCGTCCTCACTTTGTTGGCAAGGATATCACACGAGCCGAGGTGGCGGAATTGGTAGACGCGCTAGCTTCAGGTGCTAGTGGGGGAAACCCCGTGGAGGTTCA
>CAZWQC010000366.1:1154-3007 GCA_964635785.1 uncultured Ectothiorhodospiraceae bacterium | reverse complement strand
CACCGGCGCGGCACCAGTGGTCGCTCAGGTCGCCAAAGAGGAAGGCATCCTCACCGTCGCCGTCATCACCAAACCGTTTCCCTTCGAAGGCAAAAAACGGATGGATATCGCCCTGCGTGGTATCGAGGATTTGTCCAATACGGTCGATTCTTTGATCACCATCCCCAACGAAAAGCTTCTACCTGTCCTTGGCAAGGCAGTCTCACTCCTTGAGGCCTTCAAAGCGGCCAATAATGTTTTGCTCGGTGCTGTCCAAGGCATCTCCGAACTAATCACCAAACCTGGCTTAATCAACGTGGATTTTGCCGACGTACGTACGGTCATGGCGGAAATGGGCATTGCCATGATGGGCACCGGCAACGGTACCGGTGAAGGCCGTGCCCGTGAGGCAGCCGAAGCGGCGATCGCAAGTCCACTGTTGGAAGATATCGATATTTCCGGTGCGCGCGGCATTTTGGTCAATGTCACTGCTGGGCTGGATTTATCGATCGGCGAGTTCGAAGAGGTTGGCGCTGCAATCAAAGAATTCGCGTCCGAGGAAGCAACCGTTGTCGTCGGTACCGTCATCGACCCAGAACTCAAAGATGAGTTGCGCGTGACCTTGGTCGCGACAGGACTGAACGAACAAATCGTCCACAGTGAGGTGCGCCACCGCGGCAAACCGGACATTCGCTTGATCGAGGGACACGGGCGTCGGCATCCCCCCCGCGAGCGCGATGCCGATCGTGGCTATCAACCGAATTTGCGACCCGTCGTCGCGCATGCTGGCAAAGCTGTCGCTGTTAACGCTTCAGCCGACTCGGGGTTTGACATGGACTATTTGGACATTCCGGCGTTTTTACGTAAACAAGCTGAATGACCACGACGGTCCCCTACTCAGTCAACCCGGTAGGGAACTCTGGACTCAAAGTCGGGTTCCTTACCGCAAGACGAGACGAAACGGGTAGCACGTTCAACCAAGCCGACGTCAAGCATCCGTGCGAACGGGGATCGTTGTTGATTCCCTCAGTCATCGACCCAACGAACGGCAATCGCGGTCACGAGATCTGATTGCCGACGTCCACGGCAGGACGAAAAGACCACGCGGGGCGCGATTCGCTTTGCGAAATGTTCACACAATCGGGCACCGGGTCATGTCATACAGAAGTGACCTGAAACTTTTGGCTATCGCAGCAATAGAACGAAGAGTTTGATGAAGCAGCGTACTTTGCAAAACATGATCCAAGCAACCGGGGTCGGCTTGCACACGGGGAAAAAAATCCTGATGGGGCTCTTTCCTGCTCCACCCAATCATGGCATTCGTTTCCGTCGCATGGACCTCGATCCACCGGTCACCATTCCCGTCGACCCGAACCGTGTCGGCGATACGTTCATGTCAACCACGCTGGGAAGCGGCGATGAGCGGGTCGACACCATCGAGCACTTGCTCTCCGCCTGCGCTGGCTTGGGTGTTGACAACTTACTCGTGGAGTTGTCCGGACCAGAAGTACCCATCATGGACGGTAGTGCCGCCGCTTTCGTCTTCTTGCTGCAATCCGCCGGGATCAGCGAACAACCCGTCGCCAAACGATTCTTGCGCATTCGCAAGCCCGTTTCGTGTCAACGTGGCGACGCTTGGGCCAAGCTTCTACCTGGCGCGGGTTTTCGGGTCGAATTCACGATCGACTTCGAGCATCCCGCCGTACGCGCCACCAGACAAACGTTGTCCGTTGATTTCGCTACGACTTCCTACATCAGGGAGATCGCGCGCGCACGCACGTTCGGTTTCATGCGGGACAGCGAATCCTTGCGCGAAAAAGGCCTGGCTCAAGGCGGCAGCTGATGTCCCGTCCGAGCTGCTGTGGTGCGGGGTA
>CAZWQC010000366.1:684-1144 GCA_964635785.1 uncultured Ectothiorhodospiraceae bacterium | reverse complement strand
ACAGCGAAGGACTTCGATACCCCGATGAATTCGTCCGTCACAAAATACTCGACGCCATTGGCGATTTGTACTTGCTCGGACGCCGGTTGATCGGCACCTTTGCGGCTTACAAATCCGGTCACGCGTTGAATCACCAACTACTGATGACCCTGCTCGCTCAACCCGACGCCTGGGAAGAAGTCTGTTTCGCCGACGCCGAGGTCGACCAGTTGGCCGATGCGATACCGCAACTTGTCGGCAGCCGTTAGTCCTGGGGCCCACCCTGCGCTTGCGCCATTCGCTGCAACACCTCGGCAAGCGCCGGATCGTCCAGCGTTCCCGCCACTGCCGCCAGATACTCGCCGGCCGCAACCGACACTTGCAAGGGCGCACGCGTCGGGCAAGATGCGTGGAGACCGACCGAGCAGGTTGCCACTTTGAACGGCGGCAACTCGCCTTGCTCGGTCAGCGGCAACAGCAT
>CAZWQC010000366.1:0-674 GCA_964635785.1 uncultured Ectothiorhodospiraceae bacterium | reverse complement strand
CATGCGCAAGGTGCTACCATGCCAATGGATTCGCGTTGCCCACGCAGGACTATCACAATACGCAACGACGACCCCACGAATTCGTCGCACGGCCACCACATGCTCGGCCAACGGCGGCGGTAGGGCCGCACGAATCGTCCGCGTCAATTCGACGATTTGCTCGCGTTCCACTTGCAAGACATGTGGAAGTAAACCAGAAATGTGTATCATAGGCCGCCTTCGATCTCCCGATCACCACAAAAACTTCTCTTGGACAAACGGTTACAGGCACGGCGGAGGATAACACGCCAACTTTTGCCTCGCGGGTGGTGAACGCGCAGGATCCTCAGGATAGCGATAGGGAACCAACCGGGGAAATAACCCGCTCCGAACGTACGCTCGCCGCGCGGTCCCGTCCGCAGCGAGTCATTGGAACACATGCAACCACAATGATCGAATAGTATTAACGATGAGTGATTCACCAACGAAACCCTCACGACCGACGTCTTCGGCCAGACCCTCGGGGTTGCCATTGGTCACGATGGTCCTGGTTGCTGCGGCGGCTCTGTTTTGGCTCGGCTATCATGTCGGCCGGCATGATGTGAGCACCACCACCCGCACCGTTGAGAAACAATGGATCATCCAACAAGAGGAACTCACTTCCTTGCGCAAAGCTGTCGCCGCTCGGCAGGAGC
>CAZWQC010000365.1:0-3008 GCA_964635785.1 uncultured Ectothiorhodospiraceae bacterium | reverse complement strand
GCAGCGCTGGTGGCGGCGACCGGTGCGCTCGCTCAGGGAGGTGTCGTGACGACGCGAGGACAGGCCTTGGAGACGTTAGCCCGGACCACCGATGTCGTCTTCGACAAAACCGGCACCTTGACCGAAGGCAAACTGTGGGTAAAGGCGGTCGACGTATCACCGGACCGTTACGCCGCTTGGCCACCATCGCGGGTCGTGGATACCGCCGCAGCGCTTGGGGTTGGCTCGGTCCATCCGCTCAGTCAAGCCATTCGCAAGCAAGCGGGGACACCGATAAGGCCGGCCGAACAGGTCGTCACCACTGCCGGGAAGGGTATCGAGGGCAGCGTCGGGGGGGTGGTTTACCGGCTCGGTACCTGGGGCTATGTCTGCGAGCGCGCAGGTGCGGTCGTGAAACCGGCTGTCGCGCCTGCTGGTGGACCGGTCGTCTGGTTAGCCGATGAGCACGGGGCGATTGCCTGTTTGAGCTGCCATGATACCGTGCGAACCGAAGCGATCGAGACGGTTGCCACTTTGCAGAATATGGGTTTGTCTGTGCATTTGTTAAGCGGCGATCGTACCGATACCGTCAGGGCGGTGGCACGGCAGGTAGGAATATCAGTGGTGCTTGCCGAGCAGCAACCAGCAGCCAAACTGGACTATGTCCAATCACTGCAACAAGCCGGTCGCGTAGTCACGATGGTTGGCGACGGCGTCAACGATGCCCCGGTACTTGCCGGTGCTTCAGTCGCCTTTGCGATGGGAAAAGGGACCTCCCTTGCTCAAGTCAGCGCGGATCTCATCCTGTTGCGGGAAGACCTGCGCGGGATCCCGATTGCCATCGCCACCGCGCGTCGCACACTCACAATCATCCGGCAAAACATCGCCTGGGCGATCGGATATAACACCATCGCCGTGCCGGCGGCGGCCATGGGCTATGTGGCGCCATGGATGGCCGCGATCGGCATGTCGTTAAGTTCCTTGCTGGTCGTATTGAACGCGTTGCGCCTAAGGCAAGTCGACCAGCGGACCGGTTCGACCGGGGTTGGATCGTAACGGATCTGGCTGAATCGACCAGTGCACCTGGCTGGCTTCGGTCTATACTCGGGAGTGCTTGCCTTTCTCTGTTAGCGACAGGAGTACCCCTCGATGGCGGTCCGTTTGTTTTACCCGATGATCTTGAGCGGATTTTGGCTTGTTCCGCTCGCCTGGGCGGTAGCGTCTAGCCTGCCATATTATTTGATCGGTCAGCCCAGTGACGCGGAGCAGCGCTTCGTAGAGTTGGTCAATCGAGCTCGCGCGGATGCAGCCGCGGAGGCTGAACGCCTGATTGCAACGGACGACCCGTTGTTGTTACTTGCCTACGATGCTATGCAAGTTGACCTTGATTTGTTTCGAACCCAAATGGCGGCACTACCTCAGCGGCTTGCACCACTCGCCAGCAATGCCCAGCTAATGGCGATGGCTAGACTTCACAGCCAAGATCAGCTGGCAGCAGTATTTCAAGGGCACACGAGCTCCACCGAACCGCCGCTACCTTTCGCGGCGGCAAGCGGGATTGGTGATCGTGCCAACGCGATTGGCTATTCATATCAAACGATCGCGGAAAATGTGTATGCTTACTGTCGATCGGTTGACCACGGCCATGGCGGTTTCGAGGTGGATTGGGGCGATGGTCCGGGGGGAATGCAAGACCCACCAGGCCACCGCAACAATATCCACCATGAAACCATGCGCGAAATAGGTGTTGGCGTTGTATTCGGGTCGAATTCAAACGAAACCGATACGGTTGGGCCGATTGTTGTCACCCAGAACTTCGGCGTTAGCGAATCATCGCATCCGTTTGTGACGGGTGTAGCCTACTTCGATCTCAATGACAATCAGTTCTACGATCTTGGTGAAGGCCTCGGCGATATTGAAGTACACCTCGAGGGTGCGCAGTATGCAGCCGTCACGGCGCAATCCGGTGGTTATACGCTACCGGTTCCCGGTGACGGCCATTACACCTTGCGGTTTCTTGGCAACGGATTGACAGAACCTTTTCGCAGTGTCCAAATAACAAATAACGACAATGTAAAGGAAGATTTGGTACTCGAGTATTTGCCCCCGATCCTATCCGGTCCGATCAATGCACAGCTCAACGTCCGATCAGCCTACGACATGACCACGGTGCCGGCGGCCACGAATTATCGTGTCGAGGTACTGGAAGACGCCTGGGGAGATTACCGAGAGGATGCCGAAAGCGCCGACCCCGCGGTGATGCTGATCTCAAGCGATGGTTACGAGCCGATCCAGACGGCCGTCGTATCCCAAGGCAACCGGGCTTTTCATTTTGCCCATCCGGCGGGAATCAGCGCTCAGACGCTGGAATTGAAGCAGGACTTCATCATCGATGCGGGCAGCCTGTTGCAGTTTGATTCCCGGCTCGGTTGGGCCAGCACCGATCAGGTCGCGCTGGTGGAAATCGCTTCGGCTGGGCAGGACTGGACGGCCATCGATCGGCAAACCGGGACCGCGAGTGCCGGAGAGAGCGCTTTCTCGACACGAAATGTATCGCTTGCCGATTTTGCCGGTCAGAGTGTTCGCTTGCGTTTCGTCTATCGCTTTACGGGTGGCGACTACTACCCACAGACCGATACCGGCTTCGGTTGGTATATCGATAACATCGTTGTGCGTCACGCCTTGCCGGTCAGGATCACGCACAGCGATGACCTCGGCTCACAAACGCGCTTCGACTGGTTACCGACGCAGGCAGGGCGCTTCCTGCTACGCGCAAGTGCACAAAACAACGCGCACAACTTTCCGTTCGGACCACTGCTGGCCGTTACGGTACAAGCGGACCCAGAATTGCCAACCTGTCGTTTGGATATCGATGGCAACGGTGTGTCCACTGCCGAGGAAGATGGCCGGATGCTAATCGCCTATTTGTTTGGATTCTCGCTTGAGCGTGTGGCTGAATTTGGCGCCATCGACGCACAGCGCATCCGTTCGTCCGATATCGCTTTGAATCTGAAGTCGCTCCATGCCCG
>CAZWQC010000364.1:0-3052 GCA_964635785.1 uncultured Ectothiorhodospiraceae bacterium | reverse complement strand
CCCGTGTCGGTGGAGCCCATCGCGCCCGTTGTCGAGCCCGGACCACCACCGCCACCACCACCGCAACCGGAACCGGAGGCGCCGGTGTGTCCGGAACTCCCCGTTAACCGGCTTGAAGCCGAAGCGGTGAAGCAGCTTGACCAAGGCGCCCGCGATGAGGCGCAGCGCCTGTTGGAATGCGCGCTGACAATAAAGCCGAATGCGGGCACCACCAATAGCCTACTCGAACAGCTCAACACCGATCCAGTCGACTACTTAGGTGCCGAGTTTTTTCGTTATACGGTGCAGCCCAACGAAACGTTGTCACTGCTCGCGTTGCGTTTCCTCGGGAGCTCGGTCAAGTTCGTTGCCTTGGCTCGCTATAACGACATCGGTGCGCCTTCGAGTTTACGAGCCGGACAGGAGATCAAAGTCCCCGGGCAACGCCCGCCTGAGGTTATGCCACTACCCGTCGAGCAAGAGCCACCGCCGGCTCATCATGCAATGCAACAGGCCTTGTCAGCAGAGCAAGCGGGCGATTTCGCCGGTGCGCGCCGACTGTTGCTCAACGTATTGAATGAGTACCCCGAGTCGGCGGAAGCAAAGGCCGCGAAAGAACGGGTCGAAAACGCGCTGATTCGCCAATACAGCCGGGACGCTTACGAGGCGGAAAAGGACGGAAACTCGCAGCAAGCGGTGCAGTATTGGAAGAAGGTTCGCCAACTTGCCGATGATGCCGGTGCTTTCGAATCGCAGATCGAAGCGAGCCAAAACTTGGAGCGCTTGCAGTGACGATCTGGCATGATTCGCCTGGATGGCCGAATCCGTTGCACGGATTGGTGTCGTTGTGCGTTGCCGGGGAGGATTTGTGTTCGCGAAACCTAACTGCTGTGCGGCACCGCAATTGGTCCGGCTGCGGCAGTGTGCGCAACCGCCGGGACCGGTTATCGGAATCTATCGATGCCAAAGTTGCCACACTGACTGGCAGCGGGAAACCGAAGACCGGATGAACTTCGATGGCGGCGAAGACGATTACTTCGAGCGCTATGTCAAATTGAGCAAGGCAGAGGCCGGACGTCGTCTTGCGCGTGCCGACTCGGTATGAAGGTTTCGGTTCTGTCGACGGTTGACGGCAATCCACTTGCGTTAGGGACACGCCACCAGATTTGCTCCCAAATTTGCCATCCCGGCTTGATACGGCGCGCTCGTGACCAGGCCATGCACCCCGGTAGCCGCATAGAACCGCGTGTTGTCTAGGTGAATCCCACCGGCCGCAAGCAAGGTGGCATGAGGGTGGTAGGTTTGCTGCCACACGACTAGATCCTTGATGTCCGCCGGCTTGCATTTGTCGATTTGCACGACATCGACACCAAGAGCCAACATGCGCTGGGCGGCATCGACCGATTCCACCTCGACGACCAATTTCTTTTCGACGCAGCGCGTCTTGACCGTACGCAACGCATTGAGAAAAGCGTCATCGGAGGCAAACAGTGCGTGATGCTGACCGAACACGAGAACGGTTTCCGATAACCCTAACCGGTGCGGTAGAACACCGCCGGCGAGCATGGCACGGATACAAAACCCCTTGGCAAAAGGGAAACTCTTGCGCGTCACGAAAATTTCACACTGCGGATTGACCATGCGCGCCTCGGCCAACATATCCTGGGCGTAAGTGGCCATCCCACAGGCATACTCCAGCAGGATTTGGCACAACCGCCATGCCCGATGCAAGGCCGGTCCCTCACCACACAGACTGAGCAAAACCGGATCGGCAGAGTTTTTTGTGCCCGATTCCGCCTTCTTCGCGATTTCGCATTCGAGCATTTGACCGATGCGTGGGGCTTCCTCGGTGCAGGCGACCAACAACGGGGTTCTCGCCATATCGGTTAAGCGCATGGTCAACGATCCATGATTCATGATTGGAGGGTTGCAATTCAGTTGTCGGGGAATCGATCACCGGATAAACTCGCGGATTTTACCTCTTCCCGTAATACTCGCATCAACATCATCAATCGCAATGACGAGTGAGTCAACCATGACCGTAGATACCGACACCAAAACCACCGCGGATTCCGAAGTGCCAACCGTTACCTCGTCAACCTCAGGTCACAGTGGTTCAAGCCACCGTCACCGTGGTGGCTCATTTTTCATTGTTATGCTCGCAGCTTTGATCGGTGCAGGCGCTATCTACCTATTGCAGGTGTTTGGACCGAACTCGAGCGCTCAGTCCACTGATCAACGTTTGCAGCAAGTCGAAACGGAACTGCAACAGTTGCGCGCGACCACCGCACAGCTCAACCAGCGCAATGAGCTGGCCGCACGGGTCAACAGCCTTGCCGAACGACTGGAAACCGTCAGCGCGGTAGACGACGCATCGGCATCATCCACCGATGACACGGTCGCGGCTTTGCGCGAGGAACTCGCTACCTTGAGCGTGCGTATCGCCGAGCAACCCAGTCTTGCCGAACTCACCGTGTCGAAGGAATGGGTGAATCAACGGTTGGCCTCGCTGGAACAGCAAATGACCGGCTTATCCGAGCGAGTTGACGTATTTGCCGAGCAAGTCGCACAGGATCAGGGTGGGCATGATGAGCGGTTACGCGTCGCGTTACGGGCGTTCGTGGCCAGCCAACTGACTGAATCCCTTGCCAACGGTACTTCGCTGGCCGGAACCGATGCCCTCCTTATGGCACTGCCGGGGATTGAGCCCGCGGCCGTCGAAGCGCTCATGCAGGGGAGCGATGAAGGCATCCCGACGCAAGCGGAATTGTTGAGCCAGCTGGGCCAAGTCGAAAAGAACATCGCTCGGCACATCTGGACGACAACCCCAAGCGCTGCCTCTGGAGACGGTTTTCTGGCACAAAGTTGGCAGACAATGCGCTCGCTGGCGAATCGAACTTGGGTTTGGGTGCGGCTGCAATTTGCTGGAAAGCACATCGCTGCCGAAGACGATCCCAGCGCCCTTGCCGACATTGCACATGCCCGCGGCGCGTTGACCCAAGACCGTTTAGCCGATGCCGCCGCCCACCTAGCAGCATTGCCGACCGAATTGGCCGAATATACGAACGCATTG
>CAZWQC010000363.1:0-3052 GCA_964635785.1 uncultured Ectothiorhodospiraceae bacterium | reverse complement strand
CACTGCGCCGCCGGCGCGGTTACCTGCGAACGGTTTGAACTTGAAAGACTATCTTGCGCAACTGGAAATCGATCTGATTCGGCAGGCCTTGGACGAATCAGCGGGTGTGGTGGCCCAGGCCGCCAAGTTATTGGGGATGCGGCGAACCACCCTGGTGGAAAAAATGCGCAAGTATGGTATCCAACGTGAGGATGAATCGCCAGAGATTTGACTGTCCTCTCGATATAGCCCTCCTGATTCCGCTTAACTCGCTGATTATACAGAAAACACTTTGTTGGCCCGCAGGTTGCATAGAGACAAGCAAGCGGTGCGCGAACGGTATGTGTGCTACCCAACACGCTGTGTGATTCACGACGTGGGTGAGTATCGTAGCCCAGCGCGGCCTGTCCTTGATTGTCCAACGCGATGGCCATGCACCAATGAATAATGCGATAGGAACGTCAGTTGATTTCCCCCAATCCTGCGAGCGCTTGCACGGCTGTAGGGTGGTCGAGCCTGCCGTTGCAGGCGTCATGAGTCTGAGCGAGCAACGCCGACAACTGGTGGAAGCGTTTCAAGCGTTCAATGTTTTGTCACAAGAACTCAGTACGTCCTATACCGCGTTGCAAGCGCAAGTTGCACGATTGAACGATGAATTGGACGTCGCCCGTGCGGCCACGACCCGAGAGTTGAACGAGAAGACCCGTCTTGCCAATCGCATGGCGCGATTGTTGGAGGCTCTTCCAGGGGGCGTGATCGTCTTGGATGCAGACGATGTCATTGTTCAAAGCAATCCGACGGCGGCAAGTTATTTAGCAACCACGCTGCTAGGTCAGCATTGGCACCAGGTCAAGCGTGAACAATTTCTGCCTGGGCAGTCGGCTCCGGGTGAAATGCAGTTACGGAATGGTCGTATCCTCAATGTTTCGATCAGTGCATTGACGCCGGAGCCAGGGCAAATCATCCTGATGCAAGACCTCACTGCATTAAAGCAGCTGCAAATACAACTCGATCGCAATCGACGTTTGGTTGCCATGGGCGAAATGACTGCACGAATTGCCCATCAGGTACGGACGCCATTGTCGGCGGCAATGCTATATAGCAATCATTTGTTGCGTTCGGATCTGCTACCACAGAAACGTAAACAATTTGTGCAGCGCTTAACGGACCGTTTGCACCAACTCGATCGAATGGTGAACGATATGTTGGCTTTCTCTCGCGGTGGGGTATCTGGGTTGACGGAAGTGACGGTAAACGATGTTGTCGAGGATGTGGCGATGGCATTGCAAGCGGTGCTGCAACAATATCAGGCGGAACTTAAAGTTCAAAATGATGCGCAAGCGGTACGATTGCGGGTGAATGTCGATGGTGTCGTGGGAGCGTTGACCAATTTGGTGGTCAATTCGTTGGAGGCGGTCGGACAGGGAGCGGTGGTCTGGTTGAAGACCGCGGCGGTTGCCGACAATACTGTTCAGTTTACTGTGCGTGATCGAGGTGCCGGTATTCCGGCATCGGTCCGAGACCGATTGTTCGAGCCGTTCGTGACGACCAAGCCGCAGGGAACTGGGCTGGGGCTGAGTGTGGTGCGAGCCGTGGTGGAAAGTCATGGGGGGGCGATCGAAGTCGATAGTCACCCGGGACAGGGTACGAGCTTTCGGTTGGAACTGCCGTTGATGCCTGTCGCGGGGGAGCTGGCGAGCGATGCCGGCGTTGGCATTGCCGCTTAGGTCGACGGAAGCAAGCGATACCAGAAATCCCGGTAATCAATTGGCACCTGGGTGAGCCTTCGTTCCAACTAAGGTGGAGAGAGTAAACGATGAGTAGGGCAAATATTCTTGTGGTTGAGGACGATCCGGGTTTGTGCGAGGCCTTGGTGGATACCTTGGAGCTGGCCGGATATCAAGTCACGACGGCCGGTGACGGTGAAGAGGCACTGACCAAAATGGATTGTATTACAGTGGATGTTGTCGTCAGCGATGTCGCGATGACGCCCATGGATGGTTATGTTCTGTTGGAAACGATCAAGGCCCGGCGCCCGGATCTCCCGGTGATTATGATGACGGCGTATGGCACGATCCAAAAAGCCATTGCTGCGATTCGAGCCGGGGCGGCCGAGTATTTGGTGAAACCCTTCGATGCAGCGCGGTTAGTTGACTTGGTGGCGAGTTTTTTGCCGAAACCAGCGGTCGACGAGCATGGCGTGGTCTGTGTCGACCCACGCAGCACTGCCGTATTGGATTTAGCTCGGCGCGTGGCGCAAACGGATGCGACTGTGCTGATTACCGGGGAATCGGGGACTGGCAAGGAAGTCATCGCACAGTATATCCATAGACAGTCGGTACGGGCACAGGGGCCCTTCGTGGCGCTGAACTGTGCGGCGATTCCGGAAAGTATGCTCGAAGCGATGCTGTTTGGCTACGAGAAAGGCGCGTTCACCGGCGCGACCGAGGCGCGGCCGGGGAAGTTCGAGCAAGCCCAAGGTGGCAGTCTGTTGCTTGATGAAATTACCGAGATGGCATTGGGTCTGCAAGCGAAACTGCTGCGTGTATTGCAGGAGCGGGAAGTGGAGCGTCTGGGTGGACGCAAGACGATTCATTTGGATCTGCGCTTGATGGCCACGACGAACCGGAACCTGAAGGCTGAAGTGCAAGCGGGACGGTTTCGGGAGGACTTGTATTATCGGCTCAATGTTTTTCCGCTGCGGGTTTTGCCGCTGCGGCAACGTCCCAAAGACATTTTGCCGTTGGCGCGTCATTTTATTGCCGCCGCGACGGACCAGCGCATTGCGATTGCGCCGGATGCGGAAGCACTTCTCAATAATTACCGTTGGCCGGGCAATGTGCGAGAGTTGGATAACGTGGTTCAGCGGGCATTGATTCTCAAGCGCGGTAATGTTTTGCGCGTGCAAGATATTCAAGTTGAGGACGGTGAAACGCTGGGGGGTTGGTTTACCGGGCCGTCCTCGTACGACGAAGTCGGTGTCGTCGAGCGTGGTGATGGCGGCGTATTGGAACAAGATTTGCGTAACCGCGAAGAAGAATTGATTCTGGACGCATCGCGGGCCGGCAACGGC
>CAZWQC010000362.1:0-3060 GCA_964635785.1 uncultured Ectothiorhodospiraceae bacterium | reverse complement strand
GGTGACTTATCGGCCCGGTGCACCCGTGCCACGCGACGGAAACTTGGGTCGTTGGGTACGGGTGGCGCAAGCCGCACACGTGGATACCCTGCGCGATCGTCCGGCGGGTGGATTGCTCATCTGGTCGGTGACGCAGTTGGACATTTCCGCGACTGCCATTCGTGAATTGGTCGCGCGCGGCGAGAGTGCGCGCTACTTGGTACCAGACCCCGTCTGGGATTATATTCAAGCGCAGGGGCTGTATCGCGCCCCGGCCGAACCGATGTGATGTGCGACAAGCGAGACGCATGCAAACAAAACAAATCCTCGATTTAGTCATGGCCGCCCTGGACGATATGAAAGGGCGTGATATTGTGGTCCTCGATGTACGAGGAAAAACGACGGTAACCGATTACCTGGTGATTGCGAGCGGTACCTCCGAGCGTCATGTGCGGTCATTGGCCGGGCATATCGTGCAGCAGGCGAAAGCTGTCGGCTTGCCGCCGTTGGGCATCGAAGGCGAACGGGTCTCGGATTGGGTGGTGGTGGATTTAGGGGATGTGGTCGCGCATGTCATGATGCCGCAAACTCGTGATTTCTATAATCTCGAGAAGCTGTGGTCGGTGGCACCAGTTCCCGCTGAGCTCAGCGTCGGCTAGCGCGCGCAAGCGGTGCAGTTACGCTTGCGTGCGGTCGGCACCCGCCAACCCGCTTGGATACAGCAGGGATTTAACGACTATGCCAAGCGCTTGCCGCGCCATTGTGGTTTGCTGTTGGAAGAGGTCGAGCTGCCGCCGCGGCGTAAAGGCGGTGTGCCGGAGCGTTTGCGCGATTTGGAGTGTCAGAGATTACTCGGTGGTATCCAGGCGGATATTCCGGTGATCGCGTTGGACGAGCGGGGCGATTTGTGGCGGACCGATGATCTGGCAAGTCGGCTGATGGCTTGGCTTGAGGATGGACGAGATCGAGTGTTTTTGATCGGTGGCCCGGACGGTCTGGCATCGACCTGTTGGGCACGAGCCGTGGAGCGTTGGTCGTTGTCACCGTTGACCTTACCGCATGGTCTGGTCCGTCTCGTTGTGGCGGAACAGTTGTACCGAGCATGGAGCATGCTGTCGAATCATCCTTATCATCGTGCTGGGTAATGCCGCCGTCTGTTTTCTAGTCGTCGCCGGTGTGCGATAGGTTCCGTTGGCTAGCGGCACCGCTGCTGTGGTGTCATTCATCGATCTGTGCCTGTGCGTGGTGAGGCAGAGTTTTGCGGAGTGATATTGATGGTGAACGACTCGATCGACGATGCCGAAACAGCGCAGTTGCTGTTGGCGTCGGCTTCGCCTCGCCGCCGGCTATTGTTGGAACAACTGGGGCTCACTTTTCGTGTTCTCGCCGTAAAGATTGACGAGCGTGTGCACGATGGCGAGGAACCGGAGCGGTATGTTCGCCGGATTGCTCGTGCCAAGGCACAAGCCGGCTGGCTGGCGGCGAAATCGGATTTGCCTGTGCTCGGTGCTGACACGGCGGTCGTGATCGATGACACGATTCTCGGTAAACCGGCAGATCGAGGTCAAGCGGTGGCTATGCTGGAACGCTTGTCGGGGCGAAGTCATCATGTGTTCACGGGGGTGGCCCTGGTACGTGGTGACCACATTGCCATGCGGGTGGCCCGCACCCGGGTCAGTTTTCGGGTGATCTCGCGGGAGGAAATCGAGGCGTATTGGCTGACCAAAGAGCCGGCCGACAAGGCGGGGGCGTATGCCATACAAGGTATCGGCGCGATCTTCGTACGTAGTATCGATGGCAGTTATTCCGCTGTGATGGGTCTGCCATTGTTCGAGACGGCGGATTTGTTGGAAACATTTGGGATGCCGGTGCTTGGCACCACCTCGGCGCTGGGTCACCGGCCCGCTTATTTGTGAATTGTTCGCCGGTAAGGGGCATCGGGTCATGACGGCCGAAATATTGTTCAACGTGACACCGCAGGAAACGCGCGCCGCCATTGTCGAGAATGGGGTATTGCAAGAGCTTTGCGTCGAGCGAACGCGTCGACGCGGTATGGTTGGCAATATCTATCGCGGTCGGGTTTGCCGGGTTCTGCCGGGCATGGAAGCGGCTTTCGTCGACATCAATTTGGAACGTACCGCGTTTTTGCATGCGTCTGACGTGGCGAGCGTAACGGTGGAGGAACAGCCGGACAGCGAACATGCCAATCACGAACCGATCGATCGACTGTTGTATGAAGGGCAACAGGTTTTGGTTCAGGTGATCAAAGATCCGCTTGGTACCAAAGGTGCCCGCCTGACGACCCACATCACGGTGCCTTCGCGTTATCTCGTTTTGATGCCGAATGCGCGCAACATCGGTGTGTCGGCGCGGATCGAAGATGAACGCGAACGGCAACGCTTGAAAGAAATCGTGCAGTCGTACGCGGCCATGCATGGGATCGAGTTTGGTTACATCGTCCGTACGGCAGCGGAGGGTGTTATCCCCGATGCCTTGTGTCGAGACATGGATTTCCTCTTGAAGCTATGGCAAAGCATCAGTGAGCGAGCTGCGCTGACGGCGGCAGGCTCGTTGGTCTACAGCGATCTGCCATTGGTCTTGCGGACATTGCGCGATTTGGTTGATGTCGAGATCGAACGGGTGGCCATTGATTCTAAGGAGGTCATGCAGCAGGTACGCGAGTTTGCCACCCAATATGTGCCGGAAATGGCAGCGCAGGTGGAGCTGTATACCGGCGAGCGACCCTTGTTCGATTTGCATGGGATCGAAGATGAAATTCAAAAGGCCTTGGAGCGTAAGGTACAGCTCAAATCCGGTGGTTATCTGATCATCGACCAAACCGAGGCGATGACGACCATCGATGTCAATACCGGGGGATTCGTCGGTCATCGCAATCTCGAGGAGACCATCTTCAAGACCAATCTGGAAGCCGCACAAGCGATTGCAAGGCAGCTGCGGTTGCGTAATCTCGGCGGGATCATCATTATCGATTTCATCGACATGACGCAGGAAGAGCACAAGCGCCAAGTGATGCGGGCATTGGAGAAAGCGTTGGAACGCGATCATGCGAAAAGCCACATT
>CAZWQC010000361.1:0-3109 GCA_964635785.1 uncultured Ectothiorhodospiraceae bacterium | reverse complement strand
GAGAGCATGTGTTGTCGGGGTCCGGTATTGGCCGAATCGCCGAGTTCGTTGTGGCGGATACGAATCAATCGTTTAGCGACGAGTTGTTCAAAGCGATGTCGCAGGACGATGCGGCGGCAGCGATTACGCGCGCCGCATTGGCGCAAACGGACCCCGTCGCGGTGGAGGCGTTGAACTTGTTTGCTGAGATCTATGCGGGTCAAGTCGGCGATTTGGCATTGACGTTCTTGGCCAGCGGTGGGGTGTACATCGCCGGTGGAATTGCGCCTCGTATTCTACCGGTATTGCGGGCACCGTCGTTTCGGTCGGCCTTCAACCGGAAACCACCGATGAATCACTTGACGGCCCGCATGCCGTTGCATGTCATCAATAATGACCAGGCGGGTTTGCTCGGTGCCTTGCAGCGTGCGACGGTTTTGGCGAGCGCGGCAACGTGAATGGTTTGCCCAAGCGTTTCGTCGGTTTGCCATTTTTTTCTAGCGGGTGTGTCTATGATGACGGAAATAAAACGTTACGCCATCGGTGTGCAAGTGACGACGGTTTATATCGAAGCACAGTCCAATCCGGCACACCATCGATATGTGTTTGCGTACACGATCAAGCTGAGCAACGAGGGAAGTGTGGCGGCACAATTGATCTCGCGGCACTGGATCATCACCGATGCCAACGGGCGAGAACAACAGGTGCGCGGTACCGGGGTCGTGGGGGAAACCCCGTATTTGGAACCGGGCGAGACGTTCGAATATACGAGCGGCACGTTGCTGCCAACCCCCGTGGGGGTGATGCGTGGCAGCTATCGTATGCGTGCCGAGGATGGTGAGTATTTCGAAGCGCCGATCCCGCCGTTCTCGTTGTCTGTGCCGCGGATTCTGCACTGAGCGAGTCGCTGTTCGTCGATGCCGATTCGGGTGTTACCTCCCCAACTGATCAACCAGATTGCGGCCGGCGAGGTGGTGGAACGCCCAGCGTCCGTTGTCAAGGAGTTGCTCGAAAATTGTGTCGATGCCGGGGCCGGCAGTGTGCGAATCGAAGTGGAACAAGGCGGAATCAAACGGATTCGGATCACTGACGATGGTTGCGGTATTCCACCCGATGAGTTACCGCTGGCATTGTCGCCGCATGCGACGAGTAAGATCACGAGCTTGGCCGACCTGGATGCGATCGGGAGTTTGGGTTTTCGGGGTGAGGCGCTAGCGAGCATCGCCTCGATTTCGCGGTTGCGTTTGAGTTCGCGGGTTCCCGGCAGCGAGCGCGGCTGGTCGGTGAGCTGTGCTGGTGGTGACGGACTGAGTACGCCGCAGCCGGTGGCGATTGCACCAGGCACGACGGTTGAAGTGGCCGATCTGTTCTTCAATACCCCCGCGCGGCGGAAATTCCTGCGTCAGGATCGCACCGAACTCGGTCATATCGAGCAAGTCGTGCGACGCTTGGCCTTGTCTCGTCCGAACTTGGCCATCACCCTGGCGCACCGGCAGCGGGAGCTCTTCGGCGTGCGCCCGGCCGACGATCAAACGAGCCTGGCGAAGCGGATTGCTGCGGTATGCGGGGACGCGTTCATTGACCAGTCCGTGTACTTCGCAAAAGAACTGGGTGCGTTTCGACTTTGGGGTTGGTTGGGTTTACCGATCTTCAATCGTAGCCAGGCCGATATGCAGCATGTCTTCGTCAATGGCCGGATGGTTCGCGATAAGGTGGTCAGCCATGCCGTGCGTGCAGCCTATGATGATGTTCTGTTCCACGGACGCCACCCCGCTTATGTGGTGTATTTCGAGTTGCCGCCCGCCGATGTGGATGTCAATGCCCATCCGGGAAAGCATGAGGTACGCTTTCGTCAACAGCGCGAAGTGCATGATTTTCTCCATGAAACACTAAAACGGGTGGTGGCGGCGCAAAAGGCGGATGGGGTAACCCAAGCCTGGCCGGAGCGGTCCTTGCCGGCGCTGCGCGAGCCCGCTGCGGTTGCAAATGTCCGGCCGACGGCGCTAGCGCAGGGACAGCGACAACACCATTTACCGGTCGGGGTATCCGAGCAAGTAGCTGCGTATGCAGCCATGCATGACTACGTCGATGCGCTCGCCCAGGTGGATAGTCGGTTGACTAGCGAAGCCGTTGCGCCATCGGTCGTGGCCGCGGACGAGGCGGCTATTCCGCCGATGGGGTATGCCTTGGCCCAGCTGCACGGAATTTACATCCTCGCGCAAAACGCGCATGGACTGGTGCTGGTGGATATGCATGCGGCCCATGAGCGCGTCACCTACGAGCGATTGAAAAGCCGCCATGAGCAGGGTGCGGTCAAGTCTCACCCGTTGTTGTTGCCGATCCAGATCGCGGTCAGTCGCGAGGCGGCCGAACTCGCCGAGCGATATGCCGAAACTTTTTTGGCAGCGGGGTTGAGCTTGGATCGGTTGGGGCCGGAGCGGTTGGTGGTCAGGTCCGTCCCGAGTTTGTTGACCGGGATCGATGCGGCGGGTTTGGTGCGCGATGTATTGAGTGATCTGACAGTGCATGGGGAGAGTGAACGGATTCAACGCTCGGTGTATGACGTCCTTACGAGCATGGCCTGTCACGGTAGTGTGCGTGCGCACCGGCAGCTAAATTTGGAGGAGATGAATGCCTTGTTGCGGGCCATGGAACGTACCGAGCGCAGTGGGCAATGCAATCACGGACGGCCGACTTGGGTGCAGCTTAGTCTGGATCGGCTCGATGCGTTGTTCAAACGCGGGCAATGAACGAGTCTAGGGGCGTGTCAGCGCTACCGCCGGTCATTTGGTTGATGGGGCCGACGGCATGCGGCAAGACCGATCTTGCCTTGCATCTCGCTGACGTCTTGCCGGTCACGATTATTAGCGTGGATTCGGCGATGGTTTATCGGGGCATGGATATCGGGACCGCGAAGCCGAGCCTGACCGTGCGGGCACGGATACCGCACCACCTGGTTGATATTCTCGACCCCGGGCAAGCGTATTCGGCGGGCGAGTTTCGGCGCGATGCGCTGGCGTTGATGGAACAGATCAGCGCGGCCGGTCGGATTCCCCTGCTCGTTGGTGGTACCTTGTTGTATTTCCGGGCATTGTCCCGCGGGTTGGCGCCTTTGCCGCCGGCCGATCCA
>CAZWQC010000360.1:0-3110 GCA_964635785.1 uncultured Ectothiorhodospiraceae bacterium | reverse complement strand
TTGGCTACGATCGTGGCTATCGGCTGACATGGTATCCGACCAAACCGAATCAATGCCCTGGTCAAGATCGGCCAGCAGCTGATCGACCTTTTCCTTGATAACACTGATTTTGTTTCTGTTCACCTGACAGTCCGCTTTATCGAGCTCGATCTCCTCGATGCGTTCCTTGAGCTCAGCACTTTGGGCCCGATATTCGTCCAGCGTTTCCCTGGCTTCGTCCAACCGATTTTCGGCCGTTCGCGTCGGGCGCTCTTCATATGCAGAACGCGCTTTATCGACACGATCTTGAGCCCCTTCCATCCGTTCAAGCAGTACCTCAAGTTGTCGATTCATTTGCTCGATCTCGAGGCCCGCATAGTTCATTTGCTCGTCATACAATTCTGGCAGCCGGTCCAGATTATCGAAGACCGCCCGGACGGCTTCGTCTATCCGCATGGCAATGCGGTCCAGTGGGCTGATATTGCTACGATTCGAAGTATTGGTAGCAGTCATTATGCAATCGTCCCCTAGGGTTTGCTGATAATATGGGTAAACCTCCAATGTCCCTTCCCACATCATAAAATTGAACGCTCTTTCATCCTGTTCGCTACTAGCATAGCTTGCTCACAGTTTAACGCAAGCGTCAAACAAAAATAAACACCCGCGGGACAAAAAGCGAAGTCCATTTGTATATTTCGATCGGGAGTGCCGGTCAGTCGATGCTGGCCAGGCCGTTGTTCAAAATACTTGCAGCGCGCGTCGATTCGGGCACAATGGGCGTATCGCCATGGTGTCGGTTGACCACTCGAGAAAAACCGCCGCATTGCCGTTTGTTTGGAAGAAAACACACGACCGAGACCCACCCCGGCCGTTGCCGCGGCATCGTTAGACCTGCTGGAAATAAGGTCCAATCGCCTTGGCTAGCCAAGGCGGAAGCAACTGACTTTGCGTTTGTTCCGCCTCGGTGTACACGTGAACCGTTTTCGCCTTGGCCTTAAGCGATTGCGTTCTCGCCAGGAACCGGTAACCGACTGTGAACGAACGTTTTCCCAGCCGCACAACGGCAACATCGATAGTGATGGTCTCACCGTGACGGATAGGCTCGAGATAATCCGCTTCGGCGTGGACCAATGGTAAGCGAGCGATCCCATTTGCCAACATTGCGGACAAACCACAGTCAATACTTGCCATCCATTCCTCGTAGGCATCATGTGCGTACCGAAATAGGTTCGCAAAGAAGAGGATACCGGCGGCATCGACATCGTGCAAACGAACCGAAAATCGGTAGCAAAAAGTCGTCATCGGATTGCCTTGGTGCCAGTTGCCGCAGCCACGCGAGATATGGAATTCAAGCCGTCATTCATCGCCGGTCGTTCGGATCGCTTGCGGTCTATTCTCGTCAATAACGAATCCCAACCAAGCGCCACGCCAAACTTTTTATTGCGCCGCGGATCGGTACTTTCCAACGCGCCAAAACAACGCGCTAGGCGGCTTCGGAAAGGGATTGCAACGGCTGAAACAACGCGGGTACCGGTGCCTGTCCTAGCGACCGAAGGGTGCTTTGTCATTGCGCATCGTGAAATGTGTTCGGTGGTGGCGTCCACCCACGCTCGCTGCGATCATGTAACTGCATACGGTCGGCTGCCATCACTTCTTGCAGGTTTTCGGCGCGGGCACGAAGCCCGGCCAAAAAAGCATGATTGCTCGCGACATCAGGGTTTTTATCCCAAACGTGGTAGAGGTCGATGATGCTGTCGTGCTCGTGTTTGCGAAAGGCTCTGGCCATTTTGGCGACCTTGAATGGGTGGTGGCCTAGGACCTTCAGCGTCTCACTACCGACATCCACAGCCGCATCGAATACCTCCCGAACCGCGTAATCGACACCGGCTTTTTGCAGCAAATAAAGATGGTTGACATCGAATGCCCGAGCGAGAATCTTGATGTGTGGGTAACGCCGGCGAACGTAGCGCACCACCTCGACCGCGCGATCACGATCGTCGATCGCGACCACGAACGCCCGGGCATACCCGATGCCGGCGGCTTCCAATAATTCCGGCCGTGACGCATCGCCATAATAGCTCTTGATGCCGATACGTCGAACCCGCTCGATCCGAGCCGCCTCATGATCGAGGACCACGGTCTTTGCCCCGCTCGCCACCAGTATACTGTTAACGACTTCACCGAACCGGCCAACCCCCGCAATCACCACCATCCCTTGCTCGTCGATCGTATCCGGCTGTTGCCGGGGCGCCTCGCCCGCCAACCTACGGATGAGCTGATCGTAGGCAATAAACAGCAAGGGAGTTAGCAGCATCGAGAGCGCAACGATCATGGCCAAACGCTGCTCCAATCCCGCCGAGATCACATGATTTTGCCGGCTGAAACTAGCCATGACAAACCCGAATTCACCGGCCTGAGCTAAGGCGAGGCTAAACAACCACGTTGCTCCGCTGGCCAACCGAAAACTTTTCGCCAAGCCAAACAAAACCGCCGCTTTTACCGCAACCACAGCAAAGGTGAGACCGAGCAGGACGGGAAAATCTCGCCACAGCAGGCCAAAATCGATGCCCGCACCGACGGTAATGAAAAACAAACCCAGCAGCAATCCCTTGAATGGCTCGATATTGGATTTAAGTTCATGGCGGAATTCGCTATTGCCTAGCACGACCCCGGCGAGAAAGGTGCCAAGTGCCGGCGATAAACCGACCATTGTCATCAACAGCGCGATCCCGACGACAAGGAGTAGGGCGCTAGCAGTAAAGATCTCCCGCAAGCGTGCGCCCGCGATAAATCGAAACAAGGGACGCGACAAAAAATGCCCACCCAAAACAACGGCCGCGATCACCGTCAGTAACACCAAAGCGTAGCCCCAAGCAGGTAAACGCTGGATCAACGCGATCGACCCTCCGTGCGCTGCCGTTTCGGCCAACCCCGGCGGCGCAGTACCCGGCGTTACCACAAGCAACGGTATTAGGGCCAACAGTGGAATAACGGCAATATCCTGGAACAAAAGGACGGCGAAACCGGCTCGACCACCCTCGGTCTTCGTGAGGCCTTTCTCCTCCAAAGATTGCAATACCATGGCTGTCGACGATAGTGAGAGAATCAATCCGGCCGCAAGCGCGACTTGC
>CAZWQC010000359.1:0-3147 GCA_964635785.1 uncultured Ectothiorhodospiraceae bacterium | reverse complement strand
CCGCTTATCATGGTCACTACCGAGGCGGAATTTATGAGCGTGACGAGGCCTACCACCAGGGAACAGCCTGGGGTTGGCTTCTCGGGCATTACATCTTTGCCGAGTATAAAGTTTGCCAAAACCGCGCCCTTGCGGAACAGCGACTGCGGCCGTTAGCCGACCATTTAAGCGATGCCGGGCTCGGGCATGTCAGCGAAGTTTTTGACGGCGAACCCCCGCATTGCCCGCGCGGTGCACCGGCGCAGGCCTGTGCCGTGGGCTGTACATTGGAGACCTGGGCAAAAATCAGAGATGCTAATTGACAGTGCTTGACAATGCCGTTCATGTCGAAACGCCCGAAGGTGTCGAACTTGCGCTGATCCCGGCGGGGCCAGTGGTGCGAAGTTTGGCGTTTTTGTTCGATGCGGCGATTCGGCTGGGTATGGCGATGTTAGCGTTGTTGGGATTGGCCGGACTGGGAGAACTCGGTATCGGCTTGGTGCTGATCGCGTGGTTCTTGCTGGAATGGTTGTATCCGGTGTTCTTTGAGGTAGCGATGCAGGGACAAACCCCCGGTAAACGCGCTTTTGGCATCGCCGTAGTCCGATGTGACGGTGGACCGGTGGATTGGACCGCTGCCATGGTTCGTAATCTGTTGCGCAGCGTCGATTTCCTCCCGGTTTTTTACGGTGTAGCATTCACGACAATGCTTTTGACGTCGCGTTTGCAGCGACTCGGTGATCTCGCTGCTGATACCATGGTGGTGTATCGTCATCAAAGTGCTGTGGATGTCCTGGTTCTGCCGGAGGTTTCACCGCACCCACCCGTGGTGGTACTGCAAGCCAACGAAGTGCAAGCAATCCTTGCCTATGCCGAACGCGTACAAACCTTGTCGGCCGAACGTGCCCAGGAATTGGCCGAGTTAGTGCCAGAGGTCACCACGGCAGAGCAAGTCACGCCGCTGCAGTTGTACGCGATCGCCAATTGGTTAATGGGACGACGCGCCACGCATTGATCGTCAAAACGAGAATCGACCTTGTTCATCTTGATCGTTGGCGGTGAGACCCTTGTTTCAGCCGCAGCGATTGGCATTCTTGTGTTTTGTGGTCTACGCTTGAGATGAGTGGGGTCAAGCACGCGCGATGACGCTGGCTGAGCGAAGGGGGGTGCGGATGCCGCTTGCGCGGTCTTCAAAGGGCCGGTTGAGCATTGCGCAACGCTGAATGGGGCGCGTGAAGGGGGTAAAGGGGTGAGACATTACGATGCCATTTGAATAATGGTTCTTGGGTGCCTGATCCTTGGGGTGTTTCGGGTCGGCACGGCGTTTTTGGTCGTGGCCTGATTGGATAACGGATGGATACCGACGGTGTTTCGGTAAATGAATGCCTGCTGGTGGACAACATGAGCACGAGAATCGTGTTGAGAGCCTTCAATTGGTTGGTTGCCGTGGCGTTAGCATGCGCAACCTGGACTGTGCTTTTTGGCTGTATGACGGGTCCAATGAGACCGCAGGCGACGCACTCCGATCCCGGGCGTGCGTTGGCGCGAATCCACTCGCCGCAGCCAACCACCGAACCTGCCGCCCGCTACGCGCTGGTCATTGGTAATGGCGACTATACCCATGTTGCTCCACTCAATAATACGCTTAATGATGCGCGAGGAATGCGCAGCAAGTTGGTCGCGCTTGGGTTTAGCGTCAGTTACCTCGAACAGG
The DNA here is from genome assembly GCA_964635785.1 of uncultured Ectothiorhodospiraceae bacterium. Classification (GTDB taxonomy): domain Bacteria; phylum Pseudomonadota; class Gammaproteobacteria; order CAYFSA01; family CAYFSA01; genus CAYFSA01. Next base: position 1,454 of record CAZWQC010000359.1, on the reverse strand, counting down.
CCAAAGACCGGCGGTCGTTTGTGGAAGCAGTGCATACGTTCAGTGATTCGCTCATGCGTCGACCGCAATCGGTTGGCTTGTTCTACTACGCAGGTCATGCGCTGCAACTCAACGGCGAGAACTATTTGATCCCAACCGATGTGATCATCCGCAATGAAGCGGACGTCGAGTTCGAGACCTTTGCCGTCAATCAGTTGTTGCAGTATCTCGACCAAGCAAAAAACGCCATGAATATCGTGATCCTTGATTCTTGCCGGAACAATCCCTTTGCCAGAGGTTTTCGCGGGGAATCGTCCCGCGGACTGGCACCGTTGGACAGTCCATCGGGTTCGATCGTGATCTTCGCCACCGCGCCAGGTGATGTTGCCTCGGACGGTAACGGCGACCATGGGACGTTTACCAAGCACTTGTTGGAGTACATCGATCAGCCGGGTCTGACCATCGAGCAAATGCTCAAGCGTGTTCGCAGTGGGGTGCTAGAAGAGACCTACGGACGGCAGACGCCGTGGGAAACTTCATCATTACAGGGCGAGTTCTGTTTCGCAGGGTGTGCTGACCTCGATACCATCGTTGAAGATCGCCTGCAAAGCGAAAAAGAGCGATTGACCAGGGAACGCGAGGCGCTGCGAGCACAGCGTGAGGCGTTGGAACGTGCCCAAGCCGAGGCCGCGCGAACGCAGCGTAATCAAACGGGACTCGAGGAGGCCAGGCGGGCGCAAGCGGACATGGCGGCGCAACGACGACGTTTAGAAGAGGAACGGGCCGCGTTGGAGAACGAACGGGAATACCTCGAGCGGGTTCGCCAAGAGAAGGTGCCTGACCAAAAGACGCAAAAGCCGGACAGTTCGAAATCGGATGCCGATGAAATACCGGTCTACATTCCGCCCGCTTTTTGATGGTGATTTTTTAGGTGAAACTGTTTATTTAAGAAAAGAGGGGAGATAACGTGGTGTTGAAACGAAAACGGTTACGGCAGAAGGGTCTCGGTTGGATTCTGATCGTCTTGGCCAGCGTGATGGTCGGTTCTGCGGTTGCCGATAATGGAGGCTCTGCCACGCAGGCGGGCACAAGGGGTGGCCTGTCCTGGAATGCGTCGATTGGCGTTAAGACCTGGTACAACGCGTGGACTTTGCCATTGTTTCTGACGGACGGTTTCGGCGGTGGTAGCATCCAAGAGTGGCATTCGGACACCGAGCTGACGGTGACCCCCCTAGTGAACTTGAAGATTGGTCGCGTTAGCATCGGCGGAAGTGCGCTTCTTAACAAGGTCTACTCGTTCGAGTCGCAATCATTTAAATCGGTGAATTATCTGTGGCTACCGGATGGGTCGCCAAACGGCGTGGCGATAACGGAGAACAATGCCCAGCTCAAAGGCGACCGCGATGAGTGGGATATTACCGTAGGCTATGCGATCCGCCGCTATTTGACAGCGGTGGGGGGGTACAAGACGATTA
>CAZWQC010000358.1:0-3163 GCA_964635785.1 uncultured Ectothiorhodospiraceae bacterium | reverse complement strand
TTTCCTTCCCCCCAGAGGCCACCGCCCCGCCACCAAGACTTGATAATGCTTCTCGATGGCACCGGTACGCAATTGCTCGTGAAGCGTCATGAGCATCGGCCGAGTTTTTGCCAGCAACAAGCAACCGCTGGTGTCCCGATCCAATCGATGCACGAGCTCCAAAAACGGCAAGTCCGGGCGCAACTGGCGCATCGCTTCGATCACACCATGGACCACCCCGCTGCCGCTGTGCACCGGGATACCCGACGGCTTGTCCAAAACAAGCAGTTCATCGTCTTCGAACAACACCGCCTTCTGCAGTGTATCGGCCAAGCGCTCGCCGATTCGGGGTGGCGCAACCGCGTTCGCCGGTGTCAACCGCACCGGCGGAATGCGCACGGCATCGCCGGCCCGAACACGGTATTCCGGCTTCACCCGGCGACCATCGACGCGTACCTGACCCGTACGCAGGATGCGATAGATCACGCTTTTCGGCACGCCATCGAGCCGCCGCAGCAAAAAGTTATCGACCCTTTGCCCCGCCTGGTTGGCCGTAATCTCGACATAACGTACCCCACTTGTCCCTTGCGGGCTTGATTCTGGCATAAGATTAACAACCCGATCGAACTTTGAATTGATGGGATTTTACACCGCTGTTATATTTCCGCGGACGTTGTCGAAACAAAAGTGCGACACGTTACCTCGGATTCGGACGACATGCCAAACCCTGCGCCGGCGGCAACACCGCGCCAACGACTCGCACGGGGAACCATCATCCGATCCGACCGATTCTGACGTGGCAGATCGCATACGGCTGCTTGGCTTGGGGCACTTCGTTCCCTCATTTACGAGCAACCGGTGCCGGCATGACTTGGCCCAAATCGAGCTACCGATGCAGCGACCCGACGACGGACGCTTCCCGACAACGAGCGACAGGACTTGTAACAAGGCACCTAAAACCGTGTCCCAATCCGACAGCGAACACCGAGCAAAGCGACTCGACCTTAGACGGTATCCACCGTTTGTTGTCGGGAGTGAACCGCTTGCTGACCATTACACCAAACCGCATTGGTCTGGCCTGCCGGCCCGAGTGAACCGAATTCTCAGAACCTTTTTTGGTGCGCTCATGGCGCAACCCGAATCATGCCACTGAGCTCACTTTTCTACCCAACGACTCCCGTGCGCCGCATCTGGTTATACCTTTCCAGTTGGCTGGCCAACCTCGGACAATATTTCAAAACACGTCAATTCCCGGGGACCTGCCAACCACCATCGCCTGACGCGCGCACGGTCGAGCCTTTCCTAAGAGCTAGGATATATGAAACGAATACTTATCAATGCCACTCAGCCGGAAGAACTCCGTGTGGCAATGGTCGATGGACAACGTTTGTACGATATCGACATCGAGATCCCCTCCCGCGACCAGAAAAAAGCCAACATCTACAAAGGCATCGTCACCCGAGTGGAACCGAGTTTGGAAGCGGCCTTCATCAATTACGGTGCGGAACGCCATGGCTTTCTCCCGTTCAAGGAAATCGCGCGCGGCTACCATGCCAACAGCGACAAAGACAACGGCAGTGGCCGACCAAACATCCAGGCGGCGATCAAGGAAGGCCAGGAACTGATCGTGCAAGTCGAGAAGGAAGAGCGCGGCAACAAGGGGGCGGCCCTGACCACGTTCGTCAGCTTGGCCGGTCGTTACCTGGTGCTAATGCCCAACAATCCTCGAGCGGGCGGAGTATCACGCCGCATCGAAGGACAAGAACGAACCGATGTACGCGAGGCTTTGAGCCAAATCGAAATTCCTGCCGGCATGGGGGTCATCGTCCGCACCGCCGGAGTCGGTCGCGGCGTCGAGGACTTGCAATGGGATTTGGAGTATCTGAAAACCCTATGGGACGCCATCGTTCAAGCGGCGGATAGCCGCACGGCACCATTTTTGGTCTACCAGGAAAGCAATGTCATCATCCGCGCATTACGCGACCACTTCCGCAGCGATATCGGCGAGATCATCGTGGATGATCCGGTGGTTTACGATCAGGCCAAGGAGTTCATGACCCATGTCATGCCCTCCAGCCTACGCAAATTAAAAACGTATAGCGACCGGGTACCGCTGTTCAGTCGATACCAGATCGAAAGCCAGATCGAATCGGCATTCCAGCGCGAAGTATCGCTACCTTCCGGTGGTGCGATCGTGATCGACCACACCGAGGCACTGGTGTCGATCGATGTCAACTCCGCGCGGGCCACCAAGGGCGCGGACATCGAAGAAACCGCGTTCCAAACCAACAACGAAGCGGCGGAAGAGATCGCGCGGCAACTGCGGCTACGCGACCTCGGTGGCTTGATTGTCATCGATTTTATCGACATGGCATCCAGCCGTCACCAACGCGAAGTCGAGAATCGGCTGCGAGAGGCGTTAAAAATGGACCGGGCGCGGGTGCAGGTGGGTCGTATTTCCCGCTTTGGCTTGTTGGAGATGTCCCGACAGCGTCTGCGCCCATCGCTCGGCGAATCCAGCCAAGTGATCTGCCCGCGCTGTCATGGCCAGGGCACGATTCGCAGCGCCGACTCCTTGTCGTTGTCGATTCTGCGCCTGATCGAGGAAGACGCCATGAAGGAAAAGACCGGCCAAGTCGTTGCCCAATTACCGCTGGAAGTCGCTACGTTTCTGCTCAACGAGAAGCGCCGCGATGTCTTTGCCATCGAGCAACGTTACAACGTCAATTTGATGCTGATTCCCAATCGCAACCTCGAAACCCCGAGTTTCGAATTGCGACGGCTGCGTCAAGAGGACGTTGAATCGGCAACGACCGAACCAACGAGTTATGACTTGGCCGGCGACCAGGCGGCGGTGCCGACGCCACAATACGAACCCCGCAGTCCCATCGAGATTCCGGCGGTCAAGACGCTGACCCCGAGCAAACCGGCACCGCCGAACGAATCCGATCCGGAACCCGACAGCCTCCGCAACGACGATCACACAGCGAGTGCGCTCGAACAGCACCAGCCAGGGGGGCCACAGGGTTTGCTAGTGCGCCTATGGCATTCCTTGTTTGCGCCGCTCGATCCGCACACCCCCAGTCGTCATTCCATTGCCACTGGCAACGCGCCTGCTAGCCCGAATTCCGCCTCCCCGGCCGAAAATCCAACGCAATCGCGCGGGCAAGCAACACCGTCGGGG
>CAZWQC010000357.1:0-3167 GCA_964635785.1 uncultured Ectothiorhodospiraceae bacterium | reverse complement strand
GCACTGGCGGCTTCGCCCGCGTTGCGCGCGACCTCTTGTACGGTCGCGGCCATTTCGTTCATTGCGGATGCGACTTGGTCGGTTTCGCTTTGTTGCCGCGATACGCCTCGGCTGGTGATTTGGGCTACGCCGGACATGTCCTCGGCCGAGTCGGCCAATTGTAACACCAGGGTGTTGACTTCCAGGACGACCTTTTCCACTTTTTCGACGAAGCGGTTGAATGCCTCCGAGAGCTGGCCGACTTCATCGCGGCCGGTTAGCGGGAGTCGCTGCGTGAGGTCGCTTTCGCCATCGGCAATCTCGCGCATGGCTCGCATGACGCGGGAGACGGGCTGCACCAACAACACGGCACCCACCCAAGCCATGATGACGCCTAACCCTAGACCGATTCCGAGTGCTGTCGCGATTTGGGTTTTCGTGTTCGCAAAATCATTCTGTAAGTCGTTCAACTGGCGCGAGACGGTGTTGGACACGGCGGCGTCTAACGCCAGCGTTTGGCTGAGGAGCCGATCCCGTAACCGTGACAGTTCGCGAAGTTGCTTTTGTTGAGGCGATGTGGTGTCGGCCAGCGGGCGACTTTTCAACGTGGCAAGCGCAGTCCCGCTGGCAGCATGCAAGCGAGTCAGTTCCGCTAGGGCATCCCGTTGGGATTGACTCATATCGTGAGCGTGCTCCGCGAGGGTCGCCACTAGCTCCCCAATGCGCTGGTTTCGTTCGTTCAATGTCGCGAAATCGGTTCGATTAGGTGAGCGCAGATAGGCGTGGATATCGGCTCGTTGCTCGGCGAGTAGCACCCGTAGGTTTTGGACCGGGCGCAGCAAGACCTTTTCGGTGACGCTGGTGGTCAACGCGGGGATGTCGGCGAGTAGGTTTTGTGAGAACGCTTGCATTTGCTGGTACTGCGAAATCAGCGAGGTTTCGATCGGTGGCTGAGCATCGGGGGTGGTGTCTTGTTCGCCGGCCGATGTGACCTCTTCGCGATCGTTGTAACTTGGCAAACCGCCGAGCGTTTGTTCGATGGCTTCGACCAACTCGGCATACTCGGTCGTTGCTTGGACGTTGGGATCGGCTTTAAGCTGCTGCAGTGGTTCGTCGACCAATCGGTAGGCGTCGTTGAGTTTTGTTTGGTTCATGGGCGCCGGGTTGGCCATGAAGTCGCCGAGAGCATGCTCGAGTCCGACAACAGCCTTGACAAGCGCGCTGACATGATGTCTGGTTGGGTGCTGTGACCGAGTGTCGTTAAGGGTTAGTTCGGTGGTATGCATGAACCGCAGCGCGAGCACCGCGATCAGAATAAGCAAAAGCACCAGCGCTGCGATACCAGTCCAAAGCTTATATCGCATAGCAACGTTGGGAAGTAAGCGAGCCATTTATCGACCTCTGATCTGACCTAGTCCGATTATGATGGGTGGACGGGGTGGCCACAAGCCAAGCATTCTGTGGCCCGATCCGTACTCTATCAGGTTATGCGTTATGGTAAGCGATACTAGTGGAAGATTGTTCGATCGCAGGGATGGTCTGTGTGGTTGTCGGTCGAACAGATGGAGCGTATGGTATTCGTCTCCCTGCGTAATTGAAACGCGTTCTTATTAGTGTTAAGGTTATGTTTATATTCGATCAGTCAGATTCGTCTGCAGTGTTTTCGCGGTCCGAAGCGGTTGCCGAGGCTGGCGCTGTCTCTCCGCGTTTGCATCTTGCCGATGCCGAGCCGGGACAGCGACTACGTATCGAAGCCGTGGAAGCCGGTCGCCGTTTGCAAGCACGACTCATTAGCATGGGCTTGCCGCTCGGTAGCGAGGTAACGGTACTGCACAAGCGCAGCGGCGGTGTCGTGCTCGCGACCCCAAACGGCCGTTTCGCGTTGGGACAGGGAATGGCAAAAAAGATGGTCGTTGCGGTAATGCCATGATCACGGCGATGTGTTGTCGCCGTCAGGCGATGTCCCAGTCTGAGCGTGGTCCAATCAACTGGTGTCTCCGATACCTGGGGATGCCATTTCGTATGTCATGAGTCAAGCGGATATGAATACTCCCACCTTTGCCTTGCTGGGTAACCCGAACTGCGGCAAGACGACGTTGTTCAATGCGTTGACCGGTAGTCGCCAACATACCGGGAATTGGCCAGGGGTGACTGTGGAACGCAAGGAGGGTCGGTTCGATTACGCTGGGAAAACCTACCGCCTCATCGATTTGCCGGGGACGTATGCGCTCGATGACACGGCGTTATCGGAGGACGAACGAGTCACTCGCGCTTTCGTGCTCGAGGGTGCAGCCGAACTTGTGGTGCTGGTTCTGGATGCCATGTATTTGGAACGAGGACTGTACCTTGCGATGCAAGCCGCGGAAGTCGGCATGCCGATGCTGCTCGTGCTCAACCGCATGGACGTTGCGCGGGCCAGCGGGCGCGATATCGACTTGGTATCGCTCGGTGAGGGTCTGGGGTGTGAGGTGGTCACGACGGTCGCAAGCCGAGGACAGGGCATCGAGGTTTTGCGCGAGGCCATGGTCGCGGCGGTAGACCCTCGGCGCCACCGGACCAGTGCGCAAATCCGGGTACGCTATCCCGAGATGATCGAACACGCCCTGGCAACCCTGGTAGCCGAAGGGTGCTGCGACGGTGACTGGCCGGGGGCACGGTGGTTGGCTTTGGAGGCGCTCCAGGGGCGCGCTGAATGGGCGCAAAGGCTGAGTCCGGGCAGCGTGGCGGCCGGTGCGCGATTGCGGGCGGCGATCGAACGCGAGACCGGGGAAGATTTGGATATACTGATCGCGGATGCGCGCTATGAGGCGGCGCGGGACTTAGCCGATCAGGTGGTGTCGGTCCGACAGCCGTTGCTGGCTACCCGCACGGACCGAATCGATCGTGTGATCCTACATCCTTGGTTCGGTTTACCCATCTTTTTTGGGGTAACGTACCTCTTGTTCTTGTTCAGCATCAATTTCGCGGACATTTTCATCGCACCGTTTGAATCGCTGGCTGGTGCGTTGTTTGTGCACGAGTTCGAAGCGATCATTGCGAGCCTTGGCGGGCCTGCCTGGCTGCAGTTGCTGTTGGCCGATGGTGTCGGTGGGGGGATCCAAGTCGTGGCGACGTTTATCCCGATCGTCGGATTCCTTTACCTGTTTTTGTCTTTGCTGGAAGACTCTGGCTATATGGCGCGTGCCGCG
>CAZWQC010000356.1:0-3181 GCA_964635785.1 uncultured Ectothiorhodospiraceae bacterium | reverse complement strand
GTCACCTGGCCGGTGAAGAAGCGGCCGAAATTGGCGCCGGCCTCGATCACCAGGGTGCCGAGCGTCAGGCCGCTGATGATTCGATTGCGTCGCGGGAAATGCCGGCTTTCCGGGCGCGTGCCTGCCGGCAGTTCGGTAACCAACGCGCCGGACCCAACGATCCGCTCGGCGAGCTTTCGATTCTGTGCCGGATAGATATGGTCTGGACCGGTTCCCATCACGGCGATCGTGATGCCGCCGGCATTCAATACCCCCTCATGGGCAATGGTGTCGATGCCGCGGGCCAATCCGCTGATGACGGTGATGCCATGATTTGCCAATTGCTCGGCGAAGTGACGAGCGATATCACGGCCATTGACGGTCGGTGCGCGGGTGCCGACAACGGCCAGGGCCGGACCTTGCCATGCCGAGCGTTCGCCGTTGACGAACAAAAGGGGCGGTGCGGCGTGGATTTGGCGCAAGATGGCGGGATAGTCGGGATCGTCCAGCGTGATCAAGTGGTGACGTGGATGTGAGTCCAGCCAGGCCAAATCCCGCGCCACTGCTGCGCAGGTCGCATCGTTGAGTCCGGCGAGGCTTTTGCTCAAGCCAAGCTCGGCGAAAGCGGCCGGGGCAGCCTGTAGGGCTTGCCCCGGTGAGCCGAAGCGTTGCAAAAGTTTTGCAAAATGCACCGGACCGATGCCGGGCAGCCGCCACAGCGTTAGCCAATCGCGTCGATCGGTGGCGGTCGGCATAAACGGGATTAGGGTGCTTTCACCGCATCCCCGACATGGATTGGTCGTTGCGATTCCATGACCAGGGCATAGCTCAATTTGTCGAAGCTGCGAAAGACCATCATCAACCCGGTGCGCTCGTCGGGCAAGGCGAGCTTGGCTTCACCACGCTGACCAATGCGATCGCGCACAATGCGACCGGAGCGATAAACGGCGAATACGGTGCCGGCATCGATACCGTCGCGATTGCCCCGGTTCAAGACAGCGACCTCGTATTTACCGATTTGGGAGATCGCATCGAACAAGTCAATGACAAGACCTGCACTGCCAGGGGGGGGCGCGGTTGGGGTGAAGGTATAGATGGGTTGCTCCCCTTGGCCGGGGAGCAAGCGATCGCCGCGCAGCACTTCGCGGACGGTGTCGGTCAACAACACTGTCGTCGGTGTTCCCCGCCGCACCAGCTTGGCTTCACCGATGAATATCGCCTGCTGTCCAAGCCTTTCGCCCGATTCCGGGTCGATCAGTTCGTCGCCCTCGCGGTAAATCTCGAAGCGTGCGAGGTCGGCGAAACCCGGTGCGTCGGTCATGCCGCGGACATAGACTTGATCGCCGGTACCATAGACCAAGCGTTCATCTTGGGAGTCGACGATATAAGGAGCGGCACGAAATTCACTCGGTTCAATCAAGCGCGGACGAACCAGGAATTGCCGAATGGTTTGCACGGGAATGTGTTTACGGGTTTCCGGCAACGGTTCGGTGCGAATTCTTGGACTGAGTTTGACCGTGCCCGACGACACCCCGACGCTGGCAGCGGACTCATCGCGTTCGGCCCGAGTCAGTCCCGCGGTGGCAACGGTTTGGTCGACATCACCGCGACGGACCTGAATGCGTGTTCGGCCGTCTTGATCGGTGATGGTAATGATGTCCCCAGGATAAATCAGATCCGGGTTGCGGATGTAGGTATTGGCTTCCCACAGTTCGCGCCATCGCCAGGGGTCGTTCAGCAGGCGGGTCGCGATATCCCATAAGGTATCCCCGCGCTGGACGACGTATTGCTGTGGTGCACCATCGCGAAGAACGGCGGATGAGTTGGTCGTTGCCGTTGTCTGCGCGGTGGTGGCCATCGCCACTCGCAACGGCCGGTGGTTGGCGCTTGTGGGTGTTGAGGCAGGCGCGTCGGGGTCTGCCAGCGCCGGCGAGGCCAGCCCCACGACCAAGAACCAAGAAACTGAAATACCGAGGATAACCTGCTGTGCTAAAGGTCGCATTTGGGATTCCTTACGTGTAGTCGTCAAAGCGGCGGTGACCGGCGGAACCGGTGGGTTAAATCGGTGTTGCTCCAGTACATGCGAGTCAATGGTATCCTGCATCGGTCGAATTGTAAATTTTGGGTATCCTACCGTCATCCATTGGTCTGCGCGCAAGGGCCGCGCGGAATCGGCCAGCGGGCCGCAGCTCGGTGTGATCTGTTTGGAAAGATTGTGCAGAGTAACGATGCTTGCGCCCCTTCCTTCGCAGGGGCAAGGACGGGACGCAAGCATCGATGAACCGGATGGATTGCTCATTAGTTGTTTCCCGATTAGGAGTATTTGCGCTATGTCGACACTCGATATTCTAAGATTTCCCGATCCGCGACTGCGAACGATCGCTAAACCCGTCACGACGGTCGATGGCCGCATTCAATTATTGCTCGATGACATGCTCTCGACGATGTATGCGGCACCCGGGATTGGCTTGGCGGCGACTCAGGTGAATGTGCATGAACGGGTGATCGTGATCGACATCTCCAAGGAGCGCAATCAACCTTGGTGTTTGATCAACCCAGAAATTCTCGCACTTGAAGGCGAGGAAGAGATGGAGGAAGGTTGCTTGTCGGTGCCGGGAATTTTTGAGAACGTCAAGCGGGCTGAGCAAGTTCACCTGCGTGCGATTGGTCGTGACGGGGAGCCGTTCGAACGTGAACTCGACGGCTTGTTGGCGGTGTGCGTGCAGCATGAGATCGATCATCTCCAAGGCAAAGTGTTTGTTGATTACTTGTCTGCGTTCAAACGGCAGCGAATTCGTAGGCGATTGCAAAAAGAAGCCCGGCAGGCGCAGCCGTCCACGCCGGTCGCCCAACAAGCGGCGCTGGGCTAAAAAGCGGCGAGTCGCGAGGGACTAGCCGAGGCCGTGCGTCGTTGTCCCCGCGACTGTCACTCGTTGGAATGATAGGTGCAACGTGAAATCCTCAGGTCGATCAGGTTAAATCGATGAAGCCAACACTGCGCGTGGTTTACGCGGGAACGCCGGAATTTGCCGTACCGGCATTGCACGCCATCGTCGCGGCGGGACATCGGGTTGTCGCCGTGTACACCCAACCGGACCGACCGGCGGGCCGAGGGCGGAAGTTGCGACCAAGCCCGGTGAAGGCGGCCCGGGCATGATCGCCGCGCCGGGGACACTTCATCCGGTGCTCGCCCTCGCCGCGC
>CAZWQC010000355.1:2251-3186 GCA_964635785.1 uncultured Ectothiorhodospiraceae bacterium | reverse complement strand
TCGATTCGCCGCGCCAAGCGCCGCGGCCATCGGCGCGCTGCTTGCCGCTACCGCGTATGCGGCCTTAGCTGGATTTGCCCTGCCGACGCAGCGGGCGCTGATCATGTTGGTGGTGGTGATGGTCGCGATCATTGGAGGCCGGCACCTTCGTCCGGCTCATGGTCTCGGTGTGGCATTGCTTGCCGTGTTACTTTGGCAACCCACGGCCGTTTTGGCGGCGGGTTTCTGGCTCTCCTTCGGTGCGGTTGCCGCGATTTTGCTCGCTATCACTGGCCGCTTGAACACATCCGGCCTGGTCGGTGGCTGGTTGCGTGTGCAATGGTCGGTCAGTATCGGTCTTATGCCTTTGTTGATTTGGCATTTTCAGCGTTTCCCGCTAATTTCGCCGGTCGCCAACCTGCTGGCGGTGCCCTGGGTCAGTTTCGTCGTGGTGCCGATGGTGTTGCTGGCACTGGTCGTCGATCAGTTGTGGCCGACGGGTGCAAGTTGGCTGCTTGGATTTTCGGACCACGCGTTAAACCTCATGTGGCCATTGCTCAATCGTCTTGCCGAGCTGCCTTACGCGCAATGGCAATGGCCACGACCGCCATGGTGGGCCATGGGTTGGGCCGCGCTTGCCGCGATCGTATTGTTGGCCCCGCGCCACTTACCGGGACGTTGGTTGGCGCCATTATTGCTTCTGCCGATGCTCAAGCCAGCCCCGACTCCGGACAGCCATTCGTTCGAGCTGACCCAGTTGGACGTCGGCCAAGGGACCGCGACCGTGGTGCGCACCCAAAACCATATCTTGGTTTACGATACGGGGCCAAAGTTCGGTGAGCAGTTCGATGCCGGAGAATCGGCGGTTGTGCCCTATCTTCGCCGTCAGGGGGTACGCTATATCGATACCGTGGTGGTCAGTCACAGCGACAACGATCATATTGGCGGGCTGAAAA
>CAZWQC010000355.1:0-2241 GCA_964635785.1 uncultured Ectothiorhodospiraceae bacterium | reverse complement strand
GTTTTGAATGCCGTGCCGGTCGGCCGCATTTTGACCAGCCAACCGCAAGCCATAGCCGATCCGCGGACGGGTCGTTGCATCGCGGGGCAAACCTGGCAGTGGGATGGCGTCGTCTTTGAGATGCTTCACCCAGGCAAGACGGATCGCGTTCTTACCGACAATAATCTGTCATGTGTCCTGAAGATCACTGGGGTTGGTGGCAGTACCTTGCTCACTGGCGATATCGAGACAGAGGCCGAGGCCATGCTGATCGCTCGCAAGGGAGCAGACCTTGCCGCCGATATTCTCCAAGTGCCGCATCATGGTAGCACCAGTTCCTCATCGGCCGCCTTTCTTGATACCGTCGATGCGGACATCGCCATCGTGTCAGCCGGTTACCGTAATCGCTGGGGTTTCCCGAAACCGCAGGTGTTAGCCCGGTACCGGGTGCGTGATATCGAGGTGCTGGAAACCACCTGCAACGGCGCCATCACCCTCGCGGTAACCGCAACGGGTATACGCGTTAAGGAACGGTTTCGACCAGACCGTGGCCGTTATTGGCACCATCAATGCGAATCGGGCGGATAGGTAGCTTGAGGAACGACGGCGGCGGGCAGCGTGCCTTCGGAGGAGATACCCGTTCGGTCTGTTTGGGACTTTGGCGATGGTTTTGGCGAGCAGTTGAGTGTCGGTCGGTTACCGTCGCCCCTGTCGGCTGCTACCGAGGCGGGCCGGGGCATCCTAAGCAGCGAACGGTATTAACGGTATTAGCCGTTGCTTGTGGCGCGGATTTGCAACGTCGTGTGTGACGGCCAAACAATCGTGACAGTATTGCCTAATCGGCCACCTTGACCCGTCCGTCGAGTACGGCGCCGGTCGCGCTCGAGTCCGACTGGGTCGAGCGGATAAAGGCGAGGATTTCATTTCGATAGACCAAGTAGGTCTCGTTGAGTGGTAATGCAGTCAAATCCGGTCCCGCCGGCGTATCGTCCGGCAGACCGGCAGCGATCGGTCCCCCATGCCAACCCTCCGAGCCATTGGCGAGATAGCGATTGATCGCGACAGTGAAGGACTGATCCAGGACGGTATCGATTGGCTGATCGAGCAAAGTAATGTCAACAGCCGTGGTTTCGCCAACGTTGTCACCCAGCTTGACGGTGTAGCGCAACCCAGCGGAAAAATGTAAGAATCCGCGCGACACGAAAGCGGCGGGATCATAGTCGCCCCCGTTGTCGATGGTTTCGTCGGGTCGCAGAATTCGTTTCGCGTTAGAGATGACCATTTGTTTGATTTCGGCGCCGGTCATTGTCGCCAAGACGACGGTATCGGCGTACGGCATCACGGCAAACCAATCGTTGAAGGTGATGGCTGCACCGGGAGCGATACCGGCATTGATAGCGGTCGCATTGAATACGGCGATGTCCACCGCTTGGCTTGTTCCGTGTCGACCTTGTGGAAAATGCTCGCTGGCAGCGACGACCGAGTCGTTCATGAAGTTGGCGATGGCGATCTCCCCGCTATAGCGTCCCGCGATGGTCGTTGCCGTCGACAAATCCGGGTTCGCTTCTGCAACCCCAAGGGTTTCGGACAAACGTCCCGCAAGTGCCGCCAGAATCGGCTCCATGACGTTGCGATCGAACGTGTCATCGAGATCCTCGTCATGCTCCAGCGTGGGATAATTCGGATCCGTCGGTGCGATCCGGTCGTCCCGTCGCTTTACCGTATGGACCTGGGTTGCGATGGTGGCGGTCACGCTGGATTCGGTGCGGCTCACAGTCCATTCGATTTCGCCCAAATGGCTCCCGTTTGCACCGACTTGAACGATAGGAACCCCATTTGTCGAGTGCTCTGGGGTCGGTCCCTGTGTGTTCATGAGGCTGTGGGTATGCCCACCGATGAGCACTACCGGTTTGTCGGTTATCGCCCCGGCCCGCGCCGCGATATCGATATCCCCAACGTCGAGCTCATGGCGAACCATCCCGTCGATCTCGCCGTTATAGCCGACATGACTGAGAATGACGATCACATCGCTCAACTCGTTCAGTATCGGTAAGACGCGTTCGACTGTGGTCAGGATATCGTCGGCTTCGAGGCCGGGATCGCTGTCGGTACGTAACAAAGTTTCTCGCCGCGTCGTGAGCCCCATGATGCCAACTCGAATGCCATTCGGTGTCACACCAACTACGGCAGGTGAAATATGCGAATCGCCGAGAAACTGCGATCCGTTCAGGTTGGCGGATAGCACTGGTAAGTGCGGTGCGT
>CAZWQC010000354.1:0-3188 GCA_964635785.1 uncultured Ectothiorhodospiraceae bacterium | reverse complement strand
GGTCCATGGTGGGTGCCGCCGCAGCGTGGCCGCTCGGTTCGATGGTTTGGGCGATCCCGAGAGGGACCCAGAAAAGCACGATGACCGCCGTGGCCAGGACGCCGGTCATGGCGAGAATCGCCAAGATAAATCGATGGTTTGGCTTCACGTCGAACTCCCACGCAGACTCGTTGGTGGAACAGGAAGGGGTTTGAACACGCGGCCCGAACCGCGCAAAAAGCGAACGAAAAACTCGAACAAGATCAGTCGGGTGACTTGAATCGACACCACCACGCCTTCCAGCACAATGATAAAAACATTGCCGAATACCATGATCGCCAAGCTCAGCCAGATCTGATTGGCCGCGTCAGCCATCCCGCTTACCGCACTGGACAAGCCTTCATGCGCCAGGGCGAACGCACCGACCCGAACGAAGGACAACGTATTGATCAAAATCTGAAAAGTCGACTCGAGCAAATGACCGAGGGCAGCAAAGGCCGCCACGATTCCCGCCCGGGCGTGAATACCGAGGTACAGCATAAACCCGGCGCCGGCAAGCCAAAGCATGCGCGGCTCGAACATGCCAAGGACGAAGCCGATGTACAGCCCCAAAAAACCCGCATCGCCGAGCCAGGCGTAACGGTTGGATCGGTGCCAATAGGTCTGTAAGCCGGCGAGCGCGATGCCCAATGCGAGCAAGAGGAATCCCGCGATCATCGGTACGGCCAAGGTCAGCATGGGATGATGCAAAGGCTGCAGCCACAGTGCCGGCAAGATATCGGTGCGAGCGAACACACTGCCGAACAAAAACCCAAACCCCATTCCCGCCGCGCCCGCCACCATGAGCAAGCGAGCCATGGCAAACCGCCGTCGCAGCAACCAGCCCGTTAGCAGCAAAACGAACCCGTGCCCAACGTCACCAAACATATAGCCGAATAACAATGGGACGATCAATGCCAGCAACGGGGTGGGATCGGCTTCGTTTTGTCCGGGCATACCGAGCGCCTCGACGAAGACCTGGAAATAGCGGGTCAAACCACGGTGGTGGAGTTGCAACGGCGGCGTGAGCCCAGCGGGTGGCACTGGGAAATGCACAAGGGTGGGAATACCGCGGGCGGAGGCCGCCGCGGCCAGACGAGTGGGACTGGCTTTGTTGGTCCAACCGGTAATCCAAGCAAAATAGGTGCTGGTGGCCACAGCGTCGACCTGCGCCAGAAACCACTGCAGGCGCAGCAAATACCCATAGGCCTGGGCAACTTGGAAATGTTCGTTCAACACCGCGAGCTTGACTTGTTCATGGTTCTGTGCCGCCGCGATTTCCTGACGGCGGCGCGCGAGGCGATGCTCGAAATCCATGCCTTCGGTGAGCCACTGCGGTAGGGTGTGGACTTGCCACTGTTGTTGTTCGATCTGTTGCACCAACGCGGCCATGGACTCGGCGCGGCAGATGGCCAAAACGCAGGTTTTCTCCCCAACCCGATAGATCAAGGTCACCGCTTCCGTCGCGATGGGCTCATCGAGTGATTGATCGTTGCCGGGACAAGCGCAGATAAGTCCGAGCGATTCGCGTGCTTGGCACAGGTGGGTCAGGTCGACATCGGCATCGGCCAACGCGCGCAAGCTATCTCGCCAAAAAGCGACGGTTGCCGCTTCATGGCGCAAGGCTTCCAACCGATTGATGGCATCGCGGGCGGCTTCATCCCAGGCACGCAAGCGGGCCAAGGCGTTTGCCATCAACACGGTTGCGGGGCTATCGATCACCTCGGCGGACGCGGACGGCTCGGGCCAATAGGCGCCGTAGCGGCGTTTCAGGGTATCAAAAGTCTGCGATTGCTCGCGCCACTCGGCCAATGGCAATGGCTGCGCAGTGGGCGTGGTGACTTCCAACTCGACCGCTCCCGTTTCGCCAAGCACTGCGATTGCCTCGGCCGCCATGGTTTGCGGCACGATCATCTCGAACCACTGGGTTGGAATCGGCCGCAGGCGCATCATATTCCCACCCGGGCCGCAAACAAGCAACGGGTGACCAGTTCCGTCCGCAACCGTAAAAAATTCCAGTACAGCATCATGGCGTAAGCGAGCAGGGCAGCGGGTCGTGACGGGTCGATATGAATAAAGCGCATCAATTCGGCATCGACCGACAGCGCTCGATCGCTATCGGTCGCCGGGAACAGCGGGTGAGCAGTCAAAACCGCTGTCAGACCACGAGCGAGCGGTCCGCGGGTGAGGTGGGTCCGAGTTCCAGCCGGCACCATAGCGACCAGGCTCTTTCGCCAGAGCGCGCTGAGCGGAGCTTGCTGCCACATCGTTGGCAACAGGTTTGCCGGTGCACGTTTGGGTAGGCGGTCACGGAGAAACCGACCCTGTTCATCTAGCAACGACTTTAAGACCGGATCGCGGTGCATCCAGCCCGGCGGCGATTGACCATCCAACAGGCCGGCGAGCAACTCGAGATAGGGTAGCCATTGGCACCATTGCAGCGCCACCAGCAATTCGTTCGGGCAAAAACGCCAGAGCTCGGCCCAGCGCAACGATAATTGCAGCCGCAATTGCGCTTCGATGGTGTGAACGTCGTGTTTAGCGTGAATCTCCGCGAGCCAACCGGCCAGAGATCCTTGCCTTGCCTGATCGAGGTAATGGTTCAAGGCGTCGATGGGATGCAAACGCGTCCACTCGTTTTCGTCCGGCCACTTGGCAAGACGGGCGTGTAAACGCGCGGCGACGTAAACCATATCGCCTCTTCCGTCCAAGGGAACCTTGGTTTCCCACGTGGCTGAGACAACCGCGCTCATGTTTGAATACCGAGCAACTCATCAGCCATCCGCGCGGCTGCGGCTTCGATGAGTTCGGTATCCCCAGCATGTTCGCTGGGCGTCGCTGCGACAGCGGCCAAGGCTTGGTCGAACTGTGCCGTCACTTTTTGCTGCCGGCGTTCGCGTTGCTGATGAATCCGCTGCAAGCGCTGTTCGGCACGGTGATGGATACGACGTGCCTGTTCGCGGGCACCGCGCTCAGTTGCGGCGGCGACCGCTTCGCACTCGGCGATGGCCGCAACGACCTCGGCTTCCGCGGCCAATAGTCGATTCACGGCAGCCGCAGCAGATTGTGGGGGCAATGACTGGCGCATATCGGCATTCAATACATGATTGAATCAAATTCTATTGAGTGTAGCCGATGATTGGGTAAGGTCAAGTGCAGGTGATTGCGGG
>CAZWQC010000353.1:0-3203 GCA_964635785.1 uncultured Ectothiorhodospiraceae bacterium | reverse complement strand
TTGAGGATGTAGTCATCGGCACCTTCGAGCAGCAGCTTGACCGCGGTTTCTTCACCCACGGCACCGGTAACGAAAATAAACGGGAGGGACGGATCGCGCGCGCGGACTTGGTGCAACGCTTTCAAGCCATCGTAATTTGGCAGGTTATAGTCGGCGAGCACGAGGTGGGGCCGATGATTGTCCAACGCATCGAGATAGCCGGCTTCGTCTTGGACCACGCGGCAGTCAAACGCCAAGCCCGATTTGCGCAACACGTACTGCTGTAATTCGGCATCCGCCGGATCGTCTTCCAGCATCAGGATACGTAGTTTTGTCAACGAGCTATGCTCCGCTCACCACTGGCGGTTGGTTGACCAATAGCCAGTACATGCCCAGTTCACTGACCATCTGCGTGAACTCGTCGAAGGCGATCGGTTTGCGTACGTAGCTATTGACTTTTAGGTCGTAGGCGGCAACGATATCACGGTCCTCTCGCGACGAGGTCAAAATCACCACCGGAATATCTTTGGTGCGATCATCCCCGCGAATGGCTTTCAGTACGTCGATACCATCCACTTTGGGTAGCCGCAGATCGAGCAACACGACCTTTGGTTGGGAGTTTCCCCGTGTAACGTACGTGCCGCGATGAAACAGATAATCGAGCGCCAACTCACCATCTTTGACCCATTCGATGCAGTTGGCCAACTTGCTTTTCTTTAACGCCCGCAGCGTCAATTCTGCGTCGTTGGGATTATCCTCGACCATGAGAATATCGACCGGCTTGAAGGCAGTGTTCATGGCGAATGTCCACACATTTGATTTGAGCGTAGCAGCGGTAGGGTAAAGGAAAAAGTGGCACCGCGGTCGAGTTCCGCCTGGGCGTAAACGGTTCCACCGTGTTTCTCGACGAAACGTTTGACGATGGCGAGGCCAACGCCGGTGCCTTGGAATTCGTCCATGCCGTGGAGACGTTGGAACAAGACGAACAGCTTGTTGGCATACTCCATGTTAAATCCAATGCCATTGTCCTTGACCTCATAACGAACTTCGTTGCTATCCTGGGTTGCGCGCACTTCCACGATAGCGGGATTGCGTTCACGGCTAAATTTTCTTGCGTTATCGAAGAGATTCTGCCAGATTTGCCTTAGCGCATTGGGATCGCCATACGCCGCTGGGAGGTCATCGCGTCTGAACTGGGCAGGCTGCTCGCAATACAGCTCGCTGATCTGTGCCCATACTTGATCGACCATGCTGTTCATATCGATCGGTACTCGTTGCAGTTGCAACCGGCCCGCCCGAGAGAATGCCAGGATGTCGTCGATCAGCCCGCCCATCTTGCGGGCGTTGTCCTGAACGATGCCGAACAAACGCAGCCCTTCCTCATCCAGAACGCTGGCGTAATCTTCTTTGAGGATATTCAGGAATCCGTCGATAGCCCGCAGCGGTGCCCGCAGATCGTGCGAGACCGAGTAACTGAAGCTCTCCAAATCTCGATTCGCTTGCATCAGCGCTTCGGTGCGCATGGTGAGATTGATGGTGCGCTTGTCGACTTCCTGCTCGAGCATTTGGTGATAGCGTGTCCGTTCTTGTTCCGCCAGTTTTTGCTCGGTAATATCGGACGCCAACTCGAATCGAACCCAACGGCCATCGGCCCAACGGATGGCCTTATCGGCGCAACGGTACCAACGCTGGCTGACTTTGTTTTCGAATTCCCATGCGTAGCCTTTACCAAGATTGTCACCGAAAATCTTGTCGTTGGTGCAAAAATCACACGGCCGGTCTTGATTTTGTAAGACCCGATAACACTTTTTGCCGCGGGCGTCCTTGCCCCATAGGCGCTTTAGCGCCGGATTGACGTAGAGTAACTCGTACGACGTCGGATCCGCCACATAAACGATTTCATCGATTCCCTCGAAAATCGCCAAGAGCTGATCGTGCGCTTCGGACAATGCTTCGGCCGCTTTGCGCCGTTCGGTGATGTCGACGAACGTCACCACGGAACCGACCACATGCCCATCGGAATACATCGGATAAGCCCAATAATCCACTGGTAAAACACTGCCGTCCGCGCGCCAGAGGACCTCGCTGTCGACATGAGTGCCCACACCCTCGTGGAGCGGCTTGAACATCGGGCATTCACTAGCTGGATAGGCACTGCCATCGAGCCGGGAATGATGAATGGTCTCGTGAATAGCACACCCGACCAAATCCGCTGCCGGTCCGTAACCGAGCATTTGCGCGCCGGCCGGATTGATAAATAGACACCGGCCGGCCATGTCCGTGCCAAAGATGCCCTCGGCGGCTGAAGCGAGCAATTGCTGGGCGAGTTGACCTCGCGCCCGAACGGCTTTTTCCGCAGTCATCCGTTGGTGCCACAGTCCCAACGTCTGCGCAATGCCCTTAAGTAGGGCGTGTTCGGCCAACAAGAACGGTCTCGCCTCACGATAAAACACGGACACGCGCCCGACGACACCGTTTTCGCCGGGAACATCGGCGTGCAAACCGTCATCCAGACCCAGATGATAGCCGGTGCCGACATGACGTTCCTCGTTGATTTCCACAACAGGGACGGCGATTGCGGGAAACTGCATCCCGCTAATTAGGTAGTCCAATGTTCGTCGGCACAATTCGGCCGTGTCCGTATTCCGCTGCGTCAGTTCGGTGACGGCAATGAGACACCGTAGTTCTTTTAACCGAAGCGCGTCGTCGTCTGCCCAACTCATATCAATTTTCCGGCATGTTGCCGCCACACTCACTTGAGTTCAAGTTCAAGGCCGCTGGGGTCGAACGGCGTGTCGTTGCCAATCGGTCTTGCCATGGTCGCACTAGGCGTTTAGGCAAAGTATAGTCTAAGTGGATCGAACGTCACGGGGAACGGGCAAACCAACGAGCCGATCGGGGTCGGCGAGCGAAGGCGGTGGAAATGGTGTGGCCGTGTCGAGCGGCTCAAGTCGGTTGTATTGCGAAGTCAATCGGCAAAAACGGTGTTGAGTTGACGGTTGACGCGGACAAACGTCGTGCGCTTGGAGAGCTCCTTTAAGCGACGTGCCCCAACATAGGTGCAGGTCGAACGGACGCCACCGAGGATATCCTGCAAGCTGGCGGCGACATCGCCGCGATACGGTACCTTGACGGTTTGCCTTCGCTGGCGCGGTACTCCGCGATGCCCCCTTTGTGCTTGTGCATGGCGGTATCGCTACTCATCCCATAGAACTGTAGAAACC
>CAZWQC010000352.1:0-3204 GCA_964635785.1 uncultured Ectothiorhodospiraceae bacterium | reverse complement strand
CAAACCCGTTCAGCCATGCCTGCAGCCGCCGCCCCGCCTGCTCGAGCCGATCGAGATCGGGCCCCAACAAGCGCAGATCGATCGCCTTACCGGCGGGGCCGAGTGCAGGCTCGGTGTAATTGATCCAGACGACATCGGCGAGTTGTCCGGTCTCGCGACGCCAGGCATTAAAGAAATCGTCCAATCGCGCATCGCGCTCTTCGGCGCTCAACAGATCCGCAACCACCCGCGCCACATGCTCCCCCTGTTCATGCGCATCGGGGTTGTGCCCGTAGATCACCGAGACATGGCGGACAAGATCAGCTCCACCCGGCTGTCGCGGTGCGAAATCGGCATTGACCCGCGCCAGTGCCGTCTCGAGCTCCGCCACCACTGCTTCGGTGCGCTGCAGTGGAGTGCCTGCCGGCAACAGGACACGAGCCTCCGCGACGTCACCATCAAGTTCGGGGAAGGCCTCGAACTTGATCAAACCACTGCTTGCGAGGGCAACCGTCCACATGAGCAGCATGATGGCCAGCCCAATGGTGAGATAACGAAATGTGATCGCGGCATCCACCAGCGGTCCGAAAACACGTTCACGTAGGCTCACGAAGGCAGTCTCAAAGCCCATGCGCCAGACCGGCAGTACCTGATCGTGGGCCCTTGTACTCGCATGGGCCAAGTGATGCGGCAAGATCAAGAAAGCCTCGAGCAAACTGACCGAAAGGACAATGATCAGCACAACCGGCATGATGCGCAGTATTTGACCCAAGTCACCCGAAATCAGCGCCAACGAGCCGAATACCAGCAAGGTGGTCACAAAGGAGGAGATCACCCCGGGCAAGACTTGCACCGTGCCAGCGATCGCGGCGCCAAGCGGCGTCGCTTCTGTGAGTAAGCGTGCCGCGATATTCTCGGCGATGACGATCGCGTCATCCATCAACAGCCCGATACCGATGAGGAGCCCCACCATCGAGATCATGTTAATGCTCAAACCCAGCACATTGAGGACAAACAGGCCGCCAAGGAAGGAAACCGGCAACCCCATCGCGACCCAAAACCCATAGCGTGCGCCGAAAAATAACCACAGGACCAGGAAAACCAACAGCCAGCCTTGCGCGCCGTTCTTGAGCAACATGTCCAGTCGATCCTGCACGATCGAGGCGATGTCACGGGTTAAAGTCAATGTAATCCCGCTTGGGGCAACGGCCTGTTCGGCGGCGATATACGCTGCCACTTGTTGTTGTACCGACAACACGTCTTGATCGTTGGTTCTGTTGATGTTGAGGATGGCAGCTCGTTGGCCATCGAAAACCACTTTGTCTTCGTCCTTCTCGAATCGGTCGGTAATGGTGGCCACGTCGGCCAGTCGCAAGATCGCCCCGCGTTCCCCCGCGATCACAACGAGATTGCCGAGTTCAGCGATTGTTTTGCTTTGATCGTCAAGGCGCAACAATATTGCCTGCTCACCTGCCTCGATCTGTCCGACCGGCACGCCCACACTTTGGCGGCTAAGGGTTTGCGCAATGTCCGCCATGGAAAGCCCGTATTGGCGCAAGCGCACGGCAGGGATTTCGATGCGCAATTGATGGTCGGCAAAGCCTTCGATATCGATCTGCGCTACCTCGGTATCGGCGAGCAGACGATCCTTGAGGCTGTCGGCATAAGCCTTGAGCTCAACGGCATTGCGTGGACCGGTCACAGCAATCGAGATGACCGGCTCCGTCCGTCCCAACTCTCTGATAATGGGCACATCGGTCTGTTCCGGGAAGTCGTCGATGGCATTGATCTCGGTGCGCACCTCGTCCAAAAAACGCGCCATGTCGCCGCCCTCCCGCATGACGATCGTGCCGATACCGACCCCCTCACGTGCCTCGCAACGGGTTTCAAAGCGACCGACAATCGCCTCGACGGCCTCCTCGATCCGTTGGCAAACCGCAGCCTCCACCTCCATTGGAGTCGCGCCACGGTAGACAATGCGTACCTCGACCTCATCGTTGGCAATCTCGGGAAAAGTCGCCCGCTGTAATGCCGGCAGACTGGTCAAACCGATCGCCACGATGGCAATCAACAACAGGTTGGCCGCATTGGGATGCCGCGCGAACCAGGCGATCACGGGTGCGCCTCAAGACGTTGCTGCAGGCGAATCGTGGCGTCTTGATCGACTTCGGTCACCAGCCGCATACCGTCGATGGCCGGTGCGACATCAGACAGAATGACCTGCTCTCCTGGTTCGACTCCGGCAGCCAACACGACCAGCCCGGGTTGCTCAAACAAAACCTCGACCGGCCTGGTTTCCAAACGCAGGCTCGCATCGGCAAGCAGAACCCGGTCGCCACGAACGGCAACCCGTGGCAACACCACGTAACCGTCAAGTGACGTACCGTAAAGCTGGACTTTGACGAACATCCCCTTACTCAGTGGTGGACGCACGCCGGGAATCACCTGTTCCCACGGTCGTTCGACCTCGACAACGACACCAAGAGTGCGCGTCACCGGATCGACAGTGTCGTTCAAACGGAGTACTCGCGCCGGCCAGAAGGCTTCGCCATCACCGCGATCCAATCGTACTCGGGCCTTGATGTGCTTGAGAAACTCCAGTGTCACTGGGCTTTGGTCAAGCACCAGCCGGCGCATCGATGCCAACGGCACCTGGGCAATGATCTCGACGGCATCGATGGTATCGCCTTGGAACAAGGATTGACCCGTCACGACATATTGCGCTTGTTCGACCTGTCGATTGGCGACGCGCAGATCAAACGGCGCCCGAATTTGCGTATGCGCAAGATCCCGTTCGGCACGGCTGATCCGGGCCTGCAAGGCCTTGCGTTGCGCCGGAATCAGGGCCAGTGTATTGTCCAGATTACGCACCGCCGTGCGTGCCTGAATGACGCTTTGCTCAGCTTGATCGACCTGGCTCGGTGAAACGTTTTGTGCTGCTGCAAGACGGCGAAAACGGCTCCATTCGGCCTCGGCCAATTCCAAGCTCCGTCGTTCGATCTCCAGTAACGCACGCGTGTTACTGGCTTTGACCTCGAGTTCCGCCAGTTCGGCTTGCGCTTGCGCCAAGGCCAGTTCGTAATCGACCGGATCGATGGTACATAAGGTCGTGCCAGCCGCGATCATCTCGCCGTCGGACAGGTTCGGATGCATCGTGATCACCCGCCCTGCGACCTGGGCCACCGCAGTCCAAACGCGACTCGGCGCGACCGGACCATAGCCTTC